>JACRBQ010000014.1 GCA_016213135.1 Chloroflexota bacterium
CCGGCCCCCACCTCGGCGAAAGCCTCGGCGACCTGGCCGTGGAAGTGAAGAACTGGGAAAAGCTGCAAGACGGGCTGATGGAATTGGGGATGGTGGCCGAAGTCAAAACCGCGAACCTTTAGCCACCCCGATGACGGCCCTTAATACCACCCTCAGCCATTTCAAAAAATCGTTTGGCGGCGCGCCCCCGGCGTTTGTAGTGCGCTCGCCGGGGCGGGTGAACCTGCTGGGCGAGCACGTGGATTACAACGACGGTTGGGTGCTGCCCGCCGCTATTGACCGCGCCGCCTATTTGGCCGTGGGCCGCTGCCCCAGTGCGCTGGCCTCGCTCAGCGCGGCAGACATCAACGAGAGCGTTACCTTCCGTGTGACCGAAACTGCTGCGAAGCAAAACGTGGCAGGCCAGCCCCTGCCCGGCTGGGCGCTTTACCCGGCGGGCGTAGCGCACACGCTGCGCGAGGCCAAGCTCAACGTCGCCGGCATGGATGCCGTGCTGGCCGGCGACGTGCCGCGCGGCGCGGGGCTAAGCTCCAGCGCGGCGGTGGAACTGGCGTTTGCGGTGGCGTGGCGCGAGTTGGGCGGCTGGGTAAAATCCGGCATGGAACTGGCGCAGCTCTGCCAAAAAGCCGAGAACGAATACGTCGGAGTCCACTGCGGCCTGATGGATCAATTTGCCTGCGCCAATGGGCAGGCCAACCATGCGCTGCTGCTCGATTGCCGCACCCTCGAGTGGCAGCCCGTGGCCCTCCCCGCCGAGGTCGCCATCGTCATCGCCGACACGACGAAACGCCGCGAGCTGGGCCGGTCGGAATACAACAACCGGCGGGCGGCGTGCGCGGAAGCTACGCGCATTTTCGCCGCGGCGCTGCCGGGCGTCCGCGCCCTGCGCGATGTGAGCGCCGCCGACTTTGACCGTTACGCGCATTTGCTTCCCCCCGAGGTTGCCAAACGGGCGCGGCACGTGGTGGAGGAGTGCGCCCGCACGTTGGCCGCCGTGGACGCGCTGCGCCGGGACGACGTGGCCGCTTTCGGGCAGGCCATGAACGATTCGCACCGCACGCTGCGCGACCTGTACGAAGTGAGTTGCTTTGAATTGGATGCCATGGTGAGCGCCGCGCAAAAACTGGATGGCTGCTACGGCGCGCGGCTCACGGGCGCGGGCTTTGGCGGCTGCGCCGTGGCGCTGGTGGCCGCCTCCGCTGCCGCCGACTTTGTGAGAGAGCTGGCACGGCGGTATGAAGCGGCCACCGGCCTCACGCCTGAGATAACCGTGTGCAACGCCTCGGCGGGGGCAACGATCATCTAGCCGGCTACGGGCGCTTCCCCCCGCGCCCGCGCCGCCTTCGCCTCCCAACCCCTTCCATCCTGCGCGTTAACACAAAACTAATGCTCCAACTGCTTGACATCCCCTAACCGCTGTTGTATCATGCAGCTACGAGTTAGCACTCACTACTTGCGAGTGCTAACTCTTCGCCTTGTAACGAAATCACAAATTTCACACATTTGCTAAGGAGGCAAATCCCCTATGTCCATCAATCTCAAACCCTTGGGCGACCGGCTGGTTGTCGAGCCGCTTGAGCAAGACGAAGTGACGGCCAGCGGTCTCGTTCTGCCGGAGACTGCCAAAGAGAAACCGCAAAAAGGCGCAGTCCTTGCCACTGGCCCCGGTGCGCGCGACGATGAAGGCAGGCGCATCATGATGGATGTGCAGGTTGGCGACACCGTGCTTTTCGCCAAATACGCCGGCACTGAAATCAAATTGGAGAGCAAGAAACTGCTCATCCTGAAAGAGGCCGACATTTTGGCGATCGTCGAAACGGACGCCAAGGTCTCCAAGAAGAAGTAATCCGCGCAACGACTCTAACCCCCTCATCGACTGAAAGGACCGTTACTCATGGCTGCTAAACAACTTATTTTCAACGAGGAAGCCCGCCGCAAGCTCAAGAGCGGCATGGACATCCTCGCCAATGCCGTAGGCACCACCCTGGGCCCCAAAGGCCGCAACGTGGCGCTCGACAAGAAATTCGGCGCCCCCACCATCACCCACGACGGTGTGACCGTGGCGAAAGAGATTTCGCTCGAAGACCCCTACGAGAACATGGGGGCGCAACTGCTCTCTCAGGCCGCAAGCAAAACCAACGACATCGCCGGTGACGGCACCACCACCTCCACCATTTTGGCGCAGGCCATTGCCACCGAAGGGCTGAAGATGGTCGCCGCCGGGGCCAACCCCATGCTCATCAAGCACGGCATCGAGAAGGCCACCGCCGCCGTCGTCGAGAGCATTCGCAAGCAATCGCAGAAGATCGAAAGCAAAGAAGAAATCGCCCAGGTGGCCTCCAACTCCGCCGCCGATTCCGAAATTGGCGACCTCATTGCCGAAGTGATGGACAAAGTGGGCAAGGACGGCGTCATCACCGTCGAAGAATCCAAGAGCCTGCAATTCGAAACCGAATACGTGGACGGCATGCAGTTCGACCGCGGCTACATCTCGGCCTACTTCATCACCGCGTCCGAATCGATGGAAGCGGTCATCAACGAGCCGTACATCCTGATCCACGACAAGAAGATTTCCGCCGCGGCCGATATTGTGCCCCTGTTGGAGAAAATGGTGCAGGTGGGCAAGCGCGACCTGGTGATCATCGCCGAAGAGGTGGACGGCGAAGCGCTGGCCACCCTGATCCTGAACAAACTGCGCGGCATGTTGAACGTGCTGGCCGTCAAAGCCCCCGGTTTTGGCGATCGCCGCAAGGCCATGCTGCAGGATATTGCCGTGCTCACCGGCGGCACCGTGATCACCGACGAACTCGGCAAGAAGCTCGAGAGCGCCACCGTGGCCGACCTGGGCCGCGCCAAGAAAGTGGTCTCCTCCAAGGACGACACGACCGTGGTGGACGGCGCAGGCAATGCCAAAGCCATCAAGGGCCGCATCGAAGAGATCAAAGTCGAAATTGACAAGACCACATCGGACTACGACAAAGAGAAACTGCAGGAGCGTTTGGCCAAGCTCAGCGGCGGCGTGGCCATCATTCGCGTGGGCGCGGCCACCGAAGTGGAACTGAAGGAAAAGAAGCACCGCGTCGAAGACGCCCTCTCGGCGGCCCGCGCCGCTGTGGAGGAAGGCATTGTGCCCGGCGGTGAGGTGTCGCTCATCAACGCCGCCGAAACCCTCGCCAAAGTCAAGATGGACGACGACGACGAGCAGGCCGGCATCACCATTGTGCGCCGCGCCCTCGAAGCCCCCCTGCGCAAGCTGGCCAACAACGCCGGGCAGGACGGCTCGGTGATCATCGACAGCATTCGCCGCAAGGCCAAGGAAGACAAGAACAAGAACATTGGCTACAACGTCATCTCGGGCGAATACGTGGACATGATCAAAGACGGCATCATCGACCCGGTCAAGGTCGTGCGCGGCGCGCTGGAGAATGCAGCCTCCATCGCGGCCATGATCCTCACCACCGATGCCTTGATTACCGACGCGCCGGAAAAGGACAAAGGTCCCGCCGCGCCGCCGATGCCGGAATACTAAAGCATCCAGACCTGTCGGGTTTTGACAACCTGATAAGTCTTGCGGAAGCAAAACGCCCCCCGGCTCAGGCCGGGGGGCGTTTTGCATTTGTGGTTCTCATTGGGAGACCACAGGCACAGCCCGCGAAGAACACCAGCGGGCGGCCCCGGCGAATTTCCCGTTAATGTCGGAGGAGCGAGTGGCTTGTTAGCGGCCGCCCAGGAACGAGGCCGCCACGCACAGCAGCCCCAGCAGCACAATGCCGCCGCAGCCGATGGCGAAAACCTTCCATGCCAGCTTGAACACGAACTGCGCCACCACCAGCAGCACCAACAGCACGCCCAACCCCAATAGCGCCGGCAGCCATTGATCGGCGAACATCTGAAAGTTGAACCCCTTGAATCATCCCATGCTCCTTTGCGAGCAGCGCCAGGGCCGCCCTTATTTTCGCTCTCGCACCCAACACAGGATAACCGGAATATACGCAAGATTCAAGAGCGCGGCAATGGCTCCATTCCAGACAAACCCTTGCTGGTAAGCCCAACTGGCAATTAGAGGGCCAATCATTCGCCCGGCGGCGTGAAAGGCGCCGCTGAGGCCAAACACACTGCTCCGGGCTTCCGGGGCAAGTTCGCTGACGAGCGGGATGCTGGCGACGATGGCAAACTCAAAAGCGAGGAAGACGAAGAAGATGGCCGCCAACGCCAATTGCAAATTGGCTGTTACTGCCGGCAGGCACAGCACGCCGTAAGCAACGGCGCTCACCACCAGTCCGCCCAACACGGCCCGGCGCTTGCCCATTCGATCCACCATCAGGGCCACCAGGCCCTCGCCGAGCAATTCGGCCACGCCGATCACAATCGCCGTCAAGCCCAACTCGGCCACGGTCAGGTTGAAGCTGTCTTTCAACCAGCGGGCGTACACGGCTGCGAACACATCGTTGGCCCCCGAAATCGCCAGGCCGATGCCCAGGGTGGCAAGGACTGTTGATCTTCGCAAAAGACTGAGCCAGTGCAGAGGCTGTCTTTTCTCGTCATTGCCCACCGCCGGCGGGTTGTCACGCCCGATAAAAAGCCAGAGACCCATTCCACTCAGAAACCCCAGCCCGGCCAAAGGCAGAAACGGTGAGCGCCAATCGCCAAAGCGGATCAAATAGCCCAACAATGGCATGCCCACCAGCACCGCGCCTGACCAGCCAAACTCGGATACGGCCATGACCAAACCGCGCCGGGTGTAAGCGACACGATCACCCAGATAGGCTTGCAGGGCCGGATCAAAAATGAACTTGCAGATCAAGACACAGAGGACGGCCACAAAGAAAGCCGGGTAGATGGGGAAGGCCGCCACCAACAACAGGCCGCCACAAAAAACCATCAAGCCCAACATCATGGCCCGGCGGCGGCCAAGCCGATCGGGGATTGCGCCAAAGAGCGGAGAGGCCAGCCCCAACGCGCCGCGCGCCGATAACAACCGCGTCAACGCTTCGTTGCTCACACCCAGGCCCTGGCTGAAGACGGGCAGGAATGCGTAAGGCATTCGGTGAGCAGTGTTGACGACCACTCTGGCGAACACGGCCGCCAACAATTGAACCCGCAGACGCGGGCCGTTGTAGGATTGATTTGTCATCGAGAAGAAGGGGCAACAAAAAGCAGTGAAACGCGAATGCTTCACTGCCCGTCCACGGTCACGATTAGCGATTGCTGTTGAGGATCGCCTTGATCTGGTCGGCGGTCTTGCGGGCTGCCAACAGCGTCAGGCCCAGCTTGGCATCTTTGGCAATCAGCACGGCCAGGGCGGCGTCGTCGGCGCAGGGAAACACCGCCACCACGCCCTCTTCGCCTTCGATCATCACCCGATCCAGCGCGCCCTGCGCCAGCCGCTCCAGCGTGCGTTCGGCCAATCCGACGATGAGCGCCGTGGTCGCCGCCAGCGAGTGGTCGCCGGTGGGGTTGGTCAGGTCTTCCGCCTCGGGCGGGTAGGAGGTCACCACCAGGCCATCCACGTTGCCGATGACCGCCGCCCGCAGCCCGGGCGTTGAGTGGAATAGAATTTCGAGATGCCGCCGCAATGCGTCTTCACGGTAAAGGGTGAACATGGGCAAAGTATAGCACGGGTTTTGTCAAAAAGCTGGCTATGGTATCATCTTGAGGCGGCCCCGGCGCCAGCCCGGGCGCGCCCATATTGCGAAGGAGGGCCGATGAATTCCCCCCACGTTCTTGTCATCGAAGACGAAGAAAAGATTACCGACTTTCTGCGGCGAGGCCTGGTTTATGAAGGCTACCGCGTGGATGTGGCTCACGACGGCCCCGGCGGGCTATCGCTGGCCCGCGACACCCCGCCTGATCTGGTGATTTTGGACTGGATGCTGCCCGGCATGGACGGGTTGGAAGTGTGCCGCCGCCTGCGCAGTGGCGGCCCCATTCCCATCATCATCCTCACCGCCCGCGACTCGGTGGCCGACCGGGTGCTGGGGCTGGACGCCGGGGCAGACGATTACCTCGTCAAGCCGTTTTCGTTCGACGAACTGCTGGCGCGCATCCGGGCGCTGCTGCGCCGCGCCGCGCCCGCCGCGCAGGAAGTGCTCAAGTTCTCGGACTTCAGCCTCGACACCGGCACGCATCAGGCGTTCCGCGGTGAGCGAGCCATTGAGCTGACGGCCAAGGAATACGAACTGCTGGAATTGTTCATGCGCAACCCCCGGCAGGTGCTCACACGCAACGTGATTTTCGATCGGGTGTGGGGCTACGACTTCGGCGGCGAAAGCAACATCATCGAGGTCTACGTCCGCTACTTGCGGCAAAAGCTGGAGGCCAACGGCGAACCGCGCCTGCTGCACACCGTGCGCGGGGTGGGGTACGTGTTGCGAGAGGAGTAGGAATTGTCCCTTGTCCATCCGGCTGCGGCTCACCCTGTGGTATAGCGCCCTGCTCACCGCCGTCATTGCTTTGTTCGGGGTGGTGGTGTGGGGCGTGCTGGCCCTCACGCTGGTCAGCCAGATCGATCAGACGCTCAACAAGACCGCCGTGCAGGTGCTGCGCGTCAGCGCCGTCGTTCCCATCAACGACCTGTCGATTATCACCCTGCCGCAACTCGAGCTATTCGAAGCCGACGGCCTGTATATCGAGGTGTTAACCGCCGACGGCGTGCTGAATGTGGCTTCGCAAAACCTCGGCAACTTCGACCGCCCGCTGGACTCGTCCTCGCTCAACCAAAAAAGCGCCACCCTCCGCGACGTGTCTGTGGGCGGGGCGCACCTGCGGGTGCTCACCCAGCCCATCACCACCAACGGCAAACTGCTCGGCTACCTGCAAGTGGCCGCCTCGCTCCGCGACGTGGATCAGGCCGAAAGCGTGCTGGTGCTCGTCCTCGTCGCCGTGGGCGCGTTGTCGGTGATCGCCTCGGCGGGGCTGATCTCGCTCACCGCCGGGCGCGCCCTGCGCCCGCTGGATATGGTGACCGAGGCCGCCCTCAACATTACCCGCGCCGACGACCTCTCGCAGCGCGTGCCCTTTGTCGGCTCGCACACCGACGAGATGGGCCGCCTTGTCACGGCCTTCAATGCCACGCTCGAACGGCTGGAGCGGCTGTTCAATTCACAGCGGCGGTTTCTGGCCGATGTGTCGCACGAACTGCGCACGCCGCTCACCGCCATTCGCGGCAATGTCGACCTGCTGCGGCGCATGAATCCCCTGCCCGACAACCGCGAGTCGCTCGACGCCATTCAGATCGAGGTGGAGCGCATGGCGCGGCTGGTGGGCGACTTGCTCATGCTGGCCCAGGCCGAGTCCGGCAACCTGCCGCTGGCCCGCTCGGTGGTGGAACTGGACACGTTGCTGCTGGACGTGTACCGGCAGGCGCGGGTGCTGGCCGGGGATAAGGTGGCGGTGGTGATTGGCGAGGAGGATCAGGCGCGGGCCTCGGGCGACCGCGACAAGCTCAAGCAGGTGCTGCTCAATCTGGTGAGCAACGGAATCAAGTACACCCCGGCGGGCGGCAGGATCACGCTGGGGTTGGCGTGCGTCAACGGATGGGCGCGTTTCACCGTGGCCGATACCGGCGTGGGCATTCCGCCGGAAGACCTGCCGCACGTGTTCGAGCGCTTCTACCGCGTGGACAAATCGCGCACGCGGGCGGCGGGCAACGGCACGGCGCCCGGCGGCGCGGGGCTGGGCCTTTCGATTGCCAAGTGGATCGCGCAAGCGCACGGCGGGCGGCTGGAAGTGAGCAGCCGGCTCGGCGCCGGTTCGGTGTTTTCGCTGTGGCTGCCCCTGCTCGCCACGCGCCCGGTGAGCAAGCCCGCGCCCGTGCCGGCGAGGCCGGAGTAGTGTTCGATTGAGTGGAGAGTCGCAGCCCATGCGCCCGGCCATCTTTCTCGACCGCGACGGTGTGATCATCGAAAATCGCGAAGCCTACGTACGCTCGTGGCAGGATGTGGCCTTCATCCCCGGCGCGCTGGACGCCCTGCAGGGGATGGCCGCCACTGCGTATGCCATTGTGATTGTGACCAACCAATCGGGGGTGGGGCGCGGGATGCTGTCGCTGGAAACGGCCACGGCCCTCAACGCCCGGGTGGTGGCCGAGATTGTGCGCGCCGGGGGCCGGGTGGATGGCCTCTATCTGTGTCCCCACACTCCCGAAGATGGCTGCGATTGCCGCAAGCCCCGACCCGGCATGTTGTTGCAGGCCGCGCGCGAACTAGGTTTGGACCTGACCCGCTCGTGGATGGTGGGCGACGCGCTGAGCGATTTGCAGGCCGGGCAGGCTGCCGGGGCGCAGTCGGTGCTGGTGCTCACCGGGCGCGGTGGCATGCAGGAGATCGATGGGCAGTTCGACAAGCTGCCCGACTTGCCTGCGGCGCTGGAATACATTCGGCGGCGGTCGTAGAAGCGCGGCCCGTGGCGTTTCCGTCGTGCATTCACCGACCTATCAGAAAGCTATCGAGGTAACCGTGCCTGCCGCCAATACCAAAACTGACTCTTCTGCCAACCTGGGCTTTGAAGCCCAACTCTGGCAAGCCGCCGATGCGCTCCGCAACAACATGGACGCCGCCGAGTACAAGCACATCGTCCTCGGCCTGATCTTCCTCAAGTACATCTCGGATGCGTTTGAAGAGCAACACGCCCAACTGGAAGCCGAGCGCAAACAGGGCGCTGACCCCGAAGACCCGGACGAATATCGCGCCCTCAACATCTTTTGGGTTCCCGCCGAGGCCCGCTGGTCTTTCCTGCGCGGCAACGCCAAACAGCCCAACATTGGTCAAATTGTGGATCAGGCGATGGAAGCTATTGAGCGGGATAATCCCTCGCTCAAAAGCGTGCTCCCCAAAGATTACGCCCGCCTCGGCCTCGACAAACAGCGCCTCGGCCAATTGATTGACCTCATCACCAACATTCAACTCGGCGATAAAGTTAGTCGTTCCAAAGACATTTTGGGCCGGGCGTATGAATACTTTCTCGCGCAGTTCGCCAGTGCCGAGGGCAAAAAGGGCGGCCAGTTCTATACGCCTTCCTACGTGGTGCGCCTGCTGGTGGAGATGCTCTCCCCGTACAAAGGCCGGGTGTATGACCCATGCTGTGGTTCAGGTGGAATGTTTGTGCAATCGGCCAAGTTTATCGAAGCCCACAGTAACGGCAATGGCAACGGGGGACGGGCCAAATCTCAAATTAGCGTGTACGGGCAAGAGTCGAATTACACCACCTGGCGACTCGCCAAGATGAACCTCGCCATTCGCGGTATTGACGCGCACATCGCGCATGGCGACTCGTTTCATAACGACCAACACCCTGACCTGAAAGCCGATTACGTGCTGGCCAACCCGCCGTTCAATGATAGCGACTGGCGCGGCGATTTGCTGAAAGAAGATAAGCGCTGGCAATACGGCGTGCCACCCGCCAACAGCGCCAATTTTGCGTGGGTGCAACACTTCATCCATCACCTCGCCCCCGGCGGCGTGGCGGGCTTTGTGCTGGCCAACGGTTCAATGTCATCCAACACCTCCAAATGAGGGCGAGATTCGCAAGGCCATTATCGAGGCGGATTTGGTGGATTGTATGGTGGCCCTGCCGGGGCAGTTGTTTTACAGCACGCAGATTCCGGTATGCCTATGGTTTCTCACGCGCGACAAAAGGGATAAGCGATTTCGCAAGCGCAGTGGCGAGACGTTGTTCATTGACGCCCGTCAAATGGGCACGCTGATTGACCGTGTACACCGCGAATTGACTGATGATGATATCGCCAATATCGCCGGAACTTACCATGCCTGGCGTGGCGATTATTTCGTCGGGGCCGACCTGCGTGTCGGCCCAAATCGGGGAGACACACAGGTCTCCCCCTACGTCGACATCCCCGGCTTCTGTAAATCCGCCACGCTGGACGACATCCGCAAACACGGCTGCGTGCTCACGCCCGGGCGCTATGTAGGCGCGGCGGCGGTGGAAGACGACGGCGAGCCGTTTGACGAGAAGATGGCGCGGCTGACGGCGGAACTGAACGCGCAATCGAAAGAAGCGGCGAAATTGGATAAGACGATTGAGCGCAATTTGAGGGAATTGGGATATGGCGGGTGAGGCCCGGATATTAAACGCTTCCGCTATTTGCTTTAATAAGCAAGTCATGTATTTAACGATCGTTGAATAAGGAACTGGAGTTTGGCAACAGCCCGCATTTTTCGCTGGAATCGAGGCTTCAGCCGGTGCGCGCATGACCGGCTAAAGCCTTGATTCCAGAGACTTGCCAAAGTCCAGTAAGAAACGAGGATAGATGCAACGCGGAATCACCGGGCGTTACGAAATCACCAACATCGGTAGTGAACAGGTAAGGGCTTTCATCCCACACCCTCTGCCCCCAAATCCGCCGCTCGATCTTTCGAATGGCCGGCAACGATTGCTGGAGCGGGCCACACTGGCTCTTGGCCGTCTGGACAGCATCACCCTGCTCCTGCCCGATCCAAACCTCTTCCTCTACGCCTACGTGCGGCGCGAGGCCGTGCTTTCCTCTCAGATCGAAGGAACCCAATCTTCACTTGCCGACCTGCTGTTGTTTGAATTGGAAGAAGCGCCCGGCGTTCCGTTTGACGACGTGGTGGAAGTCTCTAACTACGTTGCCGCCCTCGAACACGGGATGAAGCGGTTGCGCGAGGGCTTCCCGCTTTCCAACCGCCTGATCCGTGAAATGCACGCGACGTTGCTCTCGCGCGGCAGGGGGAGCGAGAAATCGCCCGGTGAATTCCGCCGCACGCAAAATTGGATTGGCGGCACGCGCCCGGGGAATGCCCACTTCGTCCCACCGCCGCCAGCGCACGTCGAGGACTGTATGGCGGCGCTGGAGCGGTTCATCCACGACGAGGGGACGCCTTGCCCGGCGCTGGTCATGGCCGCTCTCGCGCATGTTCAGTTCGAGACCCTCCACCCGTTCTTGGACGGCAACGGACGCATTGGGCGTCTGCTCATCGCCTTCGTTTTGCATCACGGCGGCGCGCTGTCGAAACCATTGCTCTACCTGAGCCTTTACTTCAAACAACACCGGGCCGAGTATTATCGCTTGCTGGACCTCGTTCGCATGGAAGGGGACTGGGAAGCCTGGCTGGACTTCTTTTTGGAAGGCGTGGAGAACACGGCCTCGAATGCGGTGCAGACCGCCCAACGCCTGCTGGCGATGTTCCGGGAGGATGCCGACCGCGTGCAGTCGATTGGCCGCGCCGCCGCCAGCGCCTTGCGTGTTTTCAACGTCCTGCGCGAGCGCCCGCTCGTCACGCTGAACGAAGTACACCGCCGCGCGGGGATTTCCTTCCCAACGGCGACGAAAGGCATGAACGCGCTGGTGGAACTGGGCATTGTCCGGGAACTGACCGGCCGGCGACGCAACCGCGTCTTCGCCTATGACCGCTATCTTTCGATTCTCAACGAGGGCATTGAACCGCTATGAGAACGTATCGAGATCATGCAACGATACCGGCACATCGGGGCGTTTGGCATCAGGCCGAGCGGCTGGACAAGGCCATTGCGCGAAATTTGAAGGAGTTAGGGTATGGCGGGTGAGTGGCGGCAGATTCTTCTACACGAGGTTTGCGAGACAAACCCCGATAAGCGCGATTCCTCGTGGCCTCATGCTGTAATCGAGTACATCGACATTTCTGCAGTTGGGACAGGCACGCTCATTGAGGCCCCCCAAGTACTCACATTGGACAAGGCACCAAGCCGCGCGCAACGTCTTGTGCGACCCGGCGACACAATCGTATCGACGGTTCGTCCAAATCGACGTTCTTTTCTATACCTTCGAGAACCCGTCCCAAATACTGTTGTCTCAACAGGATTTGCTGTCTTACGGGCAAAGCAAGATTTGGACTCAAAATTTCTCTACTACCTTGTCGCCGATCAAGTGTTCACTGACTACCTAACCGCACACGCAGATGGCTCAGCTTACCCTGCTGTGAATGCGAACGTCTTCAGCGAAGCTGAGCTTTCGCTTCCTCCCCTCCCCGAACAACGCGCCATCGCCCACATCCTCGGCGCGCTGGACGACAAGATTGAACTCAACCGCCGCATGAACCGCACGCTGGAGGGCATGGCGCGGGCGCTGTTCAAGCAGTGGTTTGTGGATGGGGTGGAGGAGGGGTGGGAGGATGGCAGTGTTTTAGAATTTGATGATTTGCTCAGTGGTGGAACGCCAAGAACTTCCGAAGCGAGCTATTGGAATGGTGATATTGGTTGGGTCTCGGCAAAAGATGTGAGCAATGCTGGCGGTGCTTTTTTATTGGAAACCGAAAAGAAAGTCACGCAAGCAGGAGTTGACGACAGTAGCACTAAATTATTGCCAGCAAAAACCACTATTGTTACAGCGCGTGGCACAGTCGGAGCACACTGCATGTTGGGGCGTGCAATGACTATGAATCAAACCAACTATGGACTTAAGGCTAAAGATGGTGTGGGTGATTATTTTGTCTATTTCATGCTCAAGCACTTGGTAGAGCAACTGCGTCAGCAATCATACGGAACAATTTTTGACACCATCACAACCAAAACTTTCCAAAACACAACTTGCGTTCAGCCGCCCAAAACGATTATTCGTAAATTTGAAGATAAAGTTACGCCATTTATGGATGCTGTTCTCAACAATCAAAAGATTTCCCGCACCCTCGCCACATTGCGCGATGCGTTGTTGCCTAAGTTACTGGACATTGGCAATGAGATGACTTGAAAAAGCATGGGTCTTCGCGTAAAGTTTTGGTTGCCGAAAACTAAAACTCACGGAGGCGACCCATGCCGACTTGGATTGTCACTCATTCGGAATTTTTGTGCAACTTTCTCC
>JACRBQ010000015.1 GCA_016213135.1 Chloroflexota bacterium
GACGAACGCCGGAAACTCGGAGGGACCGCGCTGGACGATCTCCTCGAGGACGTCGCCGGCGGGCCCGTGAACCCCGTCGTGCATCCCGCGTCAGGCCTTCTGCCGGACCTTCTGCTGCTCCTGCACCCCGGTGGTCTGCGCGTACTCGGAAGTGAACTCGCGCACGAGATCGCCGCCGAGAAGGGACTCGAGCTTCTCCGTAAGAGCGACGCAACGCGGACCGCCCACACCGAACACGGTCAGCTTCACGTTGCCGTCCTCGTCGATGGAGACGCGGACCTCTTCCATCTCACATCCTCCTCAGCGTCAGGCTCACCGCCTGGCCCTGCCGCCGCTCCTCCACGACCTTGAAGTCCTGGACCTCCAGCTGGTCTTTCACCACGTGGTAGGCGTAGTGCCGGGAGACCTCCTTGACGAAGGCCTCCTTCGAGAAGGTCCGGACCATGTCCCAATCGGCCACGACCTCGTAGCTGTCGCCCACCTTGACGAACCCGACGTCGTAGCCCTCCGGGGTCCGGATCCGCAGATCCACCGAAGTCTTCTTTCCCATATACCCCCGGATCTTGACCTTCCCCTCCTCGAACTGGAGGTTGAGGTCCGAAAGCGCCCGTTTCAGGTACAGCAGCTCGACGATCTTGGTCTTGACCCGGGTGAAGTGCGACATGGACGACCCTCTGGGGGATGGCAGGTTTCGCGGGCACGGCGCCGAGCGTTCAGTGCGGCTCCTTGTTGGCCCGTCTCGTGCGTTCCTCGGCCCACTCCCGAAGCTTCTCGATGCGTTCGCTCATGAGCTTCGAAATGGGGATTACCTCCCGGACGCCGAAGCGGATGTCTTCGGTCGTGAACTCCCGCTCCCCATCGTCGAAAGCGTTGTACATGGCGTTGACGATCGCCTGCTCGATCTCCGCGCCGCTGTACCCCTCGGTCTCTCCCGCGAGAAGCGGGACGTCGTAGTCGCGGATGACCGGCCGGACCTTGGCCAGGTGGACCCGAAAGATCTCGATCCGCTCGTCGTAGGTCGGGAGATCGACGAAGAAGATCTCGTCGAATCGCCCCTTGCGCATCAGCTCCGGCGGGAGGTTGGCCACGTCGTTGCCGGTCGCCAGGACGAAGACCGGCTTCTCCTTCTCCTGCAGCCACGTGAGGAAGGTGCCAAAAACCCGGGCCGAAGTGCCCGAATCGCCGGAAGAGAGCGCCGTGGCGAAGGCCTTCTCGATCTCGTCGATCCAGAGGATGCAGGGGCTGATCGTCTCGGCGAGCAGGAGCGCCTTTCGCATGCGCTCCTCGGACTCCCCCACGAGGCTCCCGAACACCTTCCCCACGTCCATTCGTAGCAACGGAAGCTTCCAGAGGGCCGAGGTCGCCTTCGCCGTGAGGCTCTTCCCGGTGCCCTGAACGCCGATGATCAGGATCCCCTTCGGGTTCGGCAGGCCGTACTCCTTCGCCCGGCCGCTGAAGGCTTTGTCCCTCTTCTTCAGCCACTCCTTGAGGTTGTCGAGGCCGCCGATGTCCGAGATCTTCTCCCGCGCGGGGAAGAACTCGAGGACCTCGTCCTTCTTGATGATCTTCTGCTTCTCCGAGAGGACGAGCTGGATCGCGGACTGGTCGATCACGCGGTGCTTGAGGATCGACTTGATGAAGACGCCCCTGGCCTGGTTCTCGGTGAGACCGAGCGCCGACTTGATGAGCTTCTCCTCGGACTCCTTCGTGAGGTCGCTCTTCACCTCTCGCGCCTCACACAGCTCCTCGAGGAGCCCCTTGAGGCTGTCGAAGTCGGGCAACGGGAGGAACACCTGTGGGACGTCGTCGCGGAGCTCGGCGGGGAGCTTGAAGAAGGGAGAGAGGAGGATCACGGTCTTCTTCGCAGCCCGCAGGGAGTAGAGGAGGTTGCGCAGCATGCGGCCAACCACCGGCTCCTCGAAGTACGGATGGAAGTCCTCGAGCACGAACAGGGCGTCGCCCCGGTACGCTTCGATCCGCTGGAGCGCGGTGAGGGGATCGGTCCGGCCCTCCTCGAGCTGGCTTCCGACCGGTGGGATCTTTCGGAATCCCGCCACTGCGTTCCAGAAGTACAGGTCCCGGTGATCGAGCTCCTCGGCAACGGCCTGGATGAGGTCGCGGCC
>JACRBQ010000122.1 GCA_016213135.1 Chloroflexota bacterium
CCCGTTCACTGAACACTTGTCGAAACGCCCCGATCACAGGCATAATGTCGTTGGGCAGAGTAAGCATCTGGTTTCTCCTTCGTCGGAAAACCAGCTTACTCTGCCTTTTCGTTCCTGTCTACAAAATGGATAAAGTCCAGTTTTATAGACCTTTGGAAACTGCCTATGCCCTTGAAATAAAGGTCATTGCTCACGGCTGAGGCGGTTACACCGGCTATTGGCGTCAATCAAGCATTTGGATACCCTTTTTATAATCACAAAGCAGGACACCCAATCGAGTCCGGCCTTGTGTCTTGAAGGGAAACACGCGCGCCAGTTAGCGACCGAGCAGGATTAAGACTCCGGCGGCCAGCGCCAAGATACCCATGATCACGCCGGGGACGTTTATTCCCACCACGCCCAACCCCGTCAAAATAAGCCAGATACTCAGGCACAGTGTCCCCAAGTTTTTATTGATTGAGATTTTCATGGAAAAATCCTCCTCAACTGAGTTATCAGATTGGCCTCTATACTTTCGGGCGGCTGAAGATAATCCAGATCAACCGCTCAATGAGTACCGAGAGGAGACCATACACAAACAATGCGATGATCGCGTGGATCTCCAGCACCAGCCCGTTCGCCGCCGGGTTGTTCGTCAGGCCCACGAACGGAGCCAGGAAGGGTTCAGTGATGTTATAGATAAGGTGAGTGAAAGGATTCTCCGGGTTCGCCCCGATTAGCTTCAACAGGATATGCAACCCGATAATCCCTTCAAGCACGCCAAAGCTCAGCCAGATGAACTGCGAAGTTTTGAGCAAGATTCGGCGTTGCTCTGTCTGAATCCCCTCGTAGACTTTATCAGCCTCGACCTCGGCCGACTGGCCCCTAAGCGGAACCTTGCGCTGCAGGTTTGTTGGATGTTGCATCTTTTATTTCCTCCAGTAGTAACGCAATCGAGTAAAGCATGGCGAGTTTACCTCTCTCACTTCCAGGGTGAGCCCGAATGTGGCCTCCCAATATGTATAACGAAATACCCGGAAAATTGTTACTGATAACCGAGCGGGTATCACCGCACTTAAACGTGGTCAGATTGCCCATTGTTGAGCCAGTTGGAGCAAGGCTAAAGAAGGTCTACCGCGTTGCTTGGGCGGTTCCCAGCGTGGCGGCGGCACTTTGAAAGTGAGCAATTCGGCGGCAGTCCAGGGATGGTCTGTCAAACCAGCGGCGATAGCAGGAGTACGTTGCACCCAACGATGACCGAAATTACCAACGGACAACTTCAAGCGTAGACTGTGATGGAAGTCGCAAAAGTTGTAGAAGCAACCGACAAGATACATGCCAGCCACGAGGGTATCGGCACGACGTGCCAAAGTGCGGGTGTGACGTACCAGACTGCTCATTCGTTGGCGAAAGGTGGCATTGATCCGTTCGATAAAGGCGGTATTGATGACGCCCTGACCTTGTGTGGCTTTGATCAACCGTTGCACCATCTCTTTTGTGCCTTGCACAATGCGCCGCTCAATCGTCAGGACGCCTTCGGCGCGCTGTTTGACAACTTGAACAATGGCGATGTCCGACCAGGAAACCATCTTGCAGCGCCCCTTTTCCCCGCGTTCTCGCGGAAACTTGCTCCGAAAAGCGTTGCGAAAGGCTGTCACATAACTGACCAGTCCATCCACAGCCAAAAGCAGCGGGCGACACAGCGCCATGCGGCGTACTTTGTCCGCCAGCGATTGGATCAAATCCAAATCGCGTTTTGGGCTGACTACGCCGCCTAACCACAGTCGGGTCGAGACTATCAGTGCCATCGCCATCCAGAACACCCCTTTCTGAGTTTTGACCCTGATTTCATCGGCTTGAACTTGTTGTAAGTCCAGTTGACTGCTCTCTACCAAATGTTCATGCACGCCTTGACAGTGCTTCCCAGCGCGTTGTTGCCAATCGCGCACGGTTCGTTCATCCAAGTCAAAAGCTTTGACGATGGCTTGAATCGGACAGCCATAGGTCAGCAAAACAATCACACCCATCACCGTTTTTGGGTCTGTGCGCAGACGATAGAATATCGTCCCTTTGCTGGCGCTAAAGGTTTGTTCGCATACCTCGCAGAGGTAGCGCTGGTCTTGCTGGCTGTGGACATGAATGTTGCCTTTGCCAGTTTGGCCTCTTGCAGGGCAGTCCATATTCGGGCAAAATATATCTTGTGGGTTCATTGGCTCATCTCCTGGAGTTAGAAGCCCCAAGAGTTTGCCAATGAACCCCGTTTTTTACAAGGTTTTACCCCCCACCACGCTTAAGGGGAGTGCTACCACCGAGCGAACTGCTGGGGAAATCGTAACTGCTCACGAGTTTCCTTAAAGGCAACTGGCTTACAACTCTTCGGGGGAAGCGGTGTTATAGACGACAACATGACACGAGTCTCACGCGCGAAATTGGACGAACTGTCCAAAGAAGATTTGATCCTCTTGGTCGAGCGGCTGTTTGACGAGGTCGAATGTT
Organism: Chloroflexota bacterium; assembly: GCA_016213135.1. Taxonomy (GTDB): domain Bacteria; phylum Chloroflexota; class Anaerolineae; order Anaerolineales; family VGOW01; genus VGOW01. The sequence continues at coordinate 2,476 of JACRBQ010000122.1, forward strand.
TGCGTGTCGACATTGATAAGCTGAAACAGCCGCCCCCGACTTCGGGCAACTCGTCGCAACCCCCGTCGCGGGATTTCAAGAGTAACCGACCAGAACGTAGAACGCCCAAGCCGCGTGGGGCAAAAGAAGGTCACGAGAAAATGGAGCGAAAGTTGGTGGATAATCCTGACCAAATGATTATGGGCGTGGTCGAGCGCTGCCCCTGTGGGGCGGACTTGCGGCAGGTGGCGCCGTTGGCCGTGGTGCGGCGACAAATCACCGAATTGCCCAAGTTCAAGCCCGTGGTGATTGAAACGCGACAACAGGAAGTGTCTACCATCTCATTCGACCCAGCCGCGGAGTAGACGTGATTCAGGAAATGATGGCGAATGGCGGGTGTCGACCTGGGTCTGTGATTGTTGGGCGCCGCAATTGAAAGCGCCGGCCGAGCGATTTCAACTGTGTCTGGCGCATCAAATCCGGAACTTGCAAGGCCTGCGGGAGCGTTGTCCGCGCCTGCGCTGGGCCCGCGAACTGCAGGCGCTGTTCCGCGAAGCTATTCATCTGGTGAAGCGGCAGGCGGAATTGACAGAGCGAGGGTATCAGCGGCGGGTGAAGGAAATTGAAAGAAAGTTGACGCAACTGATTGACCGACCTGTGACTACCCCACAAGCTCAACCCCTGGTCAAGCGTTATCGCAAGCATCGTGAACATTTGTTGGTATTCCTGCATGACCCCGGTGTGCCGCATCACAACAACGATTGTGAACGCAGTTTGCGTTCCTCAGTCGTGCATCGCAAAATCACGGGCGGTTTTCGCTCCGAATGGGGGCCGCACGCCTACGCCGCATTGGCCAGCGTCATCGACACTGCTAAATTGCAGAAGCAATCTGTTTTCGAAACCTTGGTCAACTTGATGGGCAGACCAGTCTTGCCCTTTCTCACTGCTCAAAACTCGTGAGCAGTTACAAATAAAGTTTGTACCGAATCGTAGATCAGGGTGACACGCAGTACCGAGTGCGAAAGCCGGTTTTTCAGGAAGCGCCTCCGTAAATACTATGCGACGCCTGACCCCTCGTGTATGGGTCAGGCACCAGGGAGATACTGTACCACAACAAGATAACAAGGCCGCCGGCAACTATGCCGGCGGCCTTGTTAGTTCTAAGCCTGTCGCAGGTGACTGTCGCTGCGCATCCGAGTTCGGAACTTCAAGCGTCTTGTGCGCGATGACAGCCACCTCTCGGTTCGCCCTCTCCCGGCGGGAGAGGGTATTAAGCGCCTTCGACTTCGCGCTTGCTGTTATTCACGGCCCACACCAGCGCCGCCAGCAGCACCGCACCCACGATGACGGTGCCGAAGGTGATGGTGTCGAAGGCCACCACGATGGGGGCGATGATGACCGAGACCAGATTCACCACTTTGATCATCGGGTTGAGGGCCGGGCCGGCGGTGTCCTTCAGCGGGTCGCCCACGGTGTCGCCCACCACGGCGGCCTTGTGCCGCTCCGAATTCTTGCCGGTGTTCTTCGCCGCGTCGCGCGGTTCGTCTTCCACAATTTTCTTGGCATTGTCGAAAGCGCCGCCGGCATTGGACATGAACACGGCCAGCAGTTGCCCGGAGACGATGATGCCGGCCAGGAAGCCGCCGAGCGCTTCGACGCCGAGAAACAGGCCCACGAGAATGGGCGGGATGACGCCGAGCAGCGCCAGCGGGATCAGCTCGTTCTGCGCGGCGTTGGTGGAGATGGTCACCGCCTGTTTGTAATCCGGCGGCACCGAGCCGTCGAGCACGCCGGCCTTGAACTGGCGGCGCACTTCGGCCACGATGAGGCGCGCGGCGCGGTTGACGGCGTTGATGGCCAGCGAGGAGAACATCCACGGCAGCGCGCCGCCGAGCAACATGCCGACGAACACCTGCGGCACCGAGACGCGGATGCCGGTGGAGGCCAGTTGTTGGGCGAATGGCACCAGGAGCGCGGTCTGCGCCAGAGATACGTCGGTCAGGAACGAGCCAAACAACGCCACTGCGGCGATCACCGCCGAGCCGATGGCCACACCTTTGGTGATGGCCTTGGTAGTGTTGCCCACCGCGTCGAGGTCGGCCATGATCTTGCGGGCCTTCTCGTCCAGCGCAGCCATTTCGCCGATGCCGTTGGCGTTGTCGGAGATGGGACCAAAGGAGTCCATTGCCACGTTGTTGCCGGTGAGGGTCAACATGCCGATGCCAGTGAGGGCCACGCCGTAGAGAATGTAGGCCGTCTGGTGCGCCGCGTCCACGCCGGAGAAGATGATGATCGAGGAGAAGATGGTGGCGGCGATGACCAGCACCGACCACACGGCGCTTTCGTAGCCCTGCACCAACCCGGCGAGGATGGTGGTAGCCGGGCCGCCGTTCATCGAGCGGACGATGTCCTTCACGGGAGCGCCGTGCGTGCCGGTGAAGTATTCGGTGACGCGGTCAATGAGGATGGCCAGCAGCACGCCGAAGGCCACGGCCAGCACCGGCCGCCACCAGCCGCCGGGGATGTCTTGCAGGTAGAAGTACCCGGCAATGCCAAACAGCACCACCGAAATGGCCGCCGAGGAAAGGAAGCCGCGGAAAATAGCGGCCATGGCGTCGCCCGATTTGTCGCCCTCGGGGGTCTTGACAATGTACGTGCCGAAGATGGACGACACCACCCCGATGCCGCGCACAATCAGCGGGAACACGATCCACTCGTTGCGCCCGGTGAGGCTGGTGAGGGCCAGGCCGAGGATCAGGCCCGACACAATAGTCACTTCATACGACTCAAAGATGTCGGCGGCCATGCCGGCGCAGTCGCCCACGTTATCGCCGACGAGGTCGGCAATCACTGCCGCATTGCGCGGGTCGTCTTCTTCGAGGTTCTGTTCCACTTTGCCCACCAGGTCCGCGCCCACGTCGGCGGCCTTGGTGTAGATGCCGCCGCCCACGCGCATGAACAGCGCCAGCAGCGTGCCGCCGAAGCCGAAGCCCAGCAGCGCATCGGGCGCGGCCTTGGCGAGGAAGATGAAGATGATGGTGCCGCCGAACAGGCCCAGGCCGTCGGTCAACATGCCGGTGATGGTGCCCGCGCGGTAGGCGATGCGCAGCGCGCCGGAGAACGAGTTGCGGGCTTCGGCGGCTACGCGCACGTTGCCTTCAACCGCCATGCGCATTCCGATCTGGCCGACGGTCAGGGAGAAGCCCGCGCCCATGATGAAGGCAAAGGCGCGCCACAGGCCGATGTACAACTTCACTTGATCGGGAGTGGCGCCCTGGAAGTGCGCCAGCGCTTCCTGAGTGGGCGGAACGATGTACACCGAAAAGAACAGCGCCACCGTCAGCACGCCAATCAGGGGCAGAATGGCGCGCAACTGCTTGCCCAGGTAGGCATTGGCGCCCTCTTTGATCCAGCCCCACACTTCCTGCATTTTGGCCGTGCCCTTATCCTCGCGCATAATTTGGTTGCGCAAAAAGACGGCATAGCCAAGGCCGAGGATTGCCACACCGAGGACGGTGTATACGGCAATCTGTTCAAACTGTGAGAGTTCGGACATAGATTGAAGCTTCCTTCCATTGTTAGGGAATGTTGATGAAGAGTGGACACAAATTACCCCTCGGCAGGAGGGGTAAACGTGAGCATTTTACCGGGCGGCCTCGAATGTGTCAAGAAAAATGCGGGCTTGGGTAGCATCATCTCAACAAATGGGGTAGGGGCAGACCTGTGTGTCTGCCCTGGGCGAACACACAGGTTCGCCCCCACAATTTTGAGAAGATACCTTGGGTAGCCTAAACCGGATACCGCCGCAAAGCCAACAAGGTGTTGTGGCCGCCGAAGCCGAAGGCCGCCTTGAGCGCCACCCCGACCGAGGCGGGCCGGGCGGCATTGGGCACGCAGTCGAGGCGGCATTGCGCGTCGAGCCGGTGCTGGTTGATGGTGGGCGGCAGCATCCCGTGGCGAAGCGCCTGCACGCACCAGGCCGTTTCCACCGCGCCTGCCGCGCCCAGCATGTGCCCCGTCTGGGATTTGGTCGAACTGGCCGGGGGGATCACGTCGCCAAACACCTGCCGATAGGCTGATACCTCGATGGGATCGCCCACCGGGGTGCCGGTGGCGTGGGCGTTGATATAATCCACCTCGGCGGCGGCCAACCCGGCCTTTTGCAACACCCGCCGCACGGCGCGGGCCGCTTGCGCCCCCGATGCATCGGGCGCAGTGAAGTGCGTACCGTCGGACGTTCCGGCATAAGCCAGCAGTTCGGCCAGCGGCTCAGCGCCCCGCCCCAGCGCGTGCTCCATCGATTCCAGCACCAGCACTCCGGCACCCTCGCTCACCACAAAGCCGTCGCGGTCGGCGTCAAACGGGCGGCTGGCCTCGGCCGGGGCGTCGTTGCGGTGCGAGAGCGCGCCGAGATTATCGAACCCGGCAATGCCCAACGGGTGAACGGCGGCTTCAGCGCCGCCGGTGATCATCACTTCGGCGTCGCCCCGGCGGATGGTTTCGAGCGCCATGCCAATGGCATCGGCCCCGGTGGCGCAGGCCGAAGCCAGCCCGAAGCTGGGGCCGTGCGCGCCGTAGCGGATGCCCACTTGCACCGCGGCCGAGTCCACTACCTCCATCGGTATGAGCAGCGGACTCATGCGCTGCGGGCCTTTGCCGTTGAACACTTCCTGCTGTGCGGCGTAAGTCCAAATGCCGCCGGAGCCACAGCCGATGAGCACCCCCACGTCGTCGGCAATGGCGGGCGCAACCGTGAGACCTGCCTGAGCCACGGCTTCGGCAGCGGCGGCCAGCGCAAACTGCACGTTGCGGTCGGCGCGGCGCGCCTCTTTGGCCGACATGAAATCGAGCGGGTCGAACCCCCAGGCTTCGCCGGCAATTTTCACTCGCCAGTGGTCGGCCCCGGCGTCGAATAGGGTGATGCGCCCAATGCCCGACCGGCCGGCCACCAGCGCCGCCCACGCCTCGGGCACGTTGAGACCCACGGGCGAAATGAGGCCCATGCCGGTGATGACAACACGGCGAGGCAATGACTCAGGGTTTGACAACGATTCTAGTCGGCAAGACTATGCCGTCGGCATAAATTTCGGCGGGAGACACGGCGGCCAGCCGCTCGCCGGTGGCCGCATCCCACAGGCCCACCACCAGCCGGTATTCACCGGGCGGCGGCGCGGCAGGGAAGGCCAGGTCGTGCGCGTCGCGCACGTAGCGATCAGTGGGCCAGCGCACGGTCGGAAAATCCGCCGGGTTCAATTTGTCCGATTGCCCATACAGCCGATCGTCCGACCCGATGAGATGCACGTACACTTGATAGTTGATCGGCACGGGGGCTTCGGTCTTCCAGTAAATAGTCACCTCGAGCGGATCGCCGGGGCCGATGGCGGCGCGGCTCACGTCGTACGCCAGAAGCTCAAGGCCGCGCTCCAGTTTGACGAAGTGAGTGTATTGGGCCACCACCACTTGTGTGCCGCTCGATTGATAGCGAAACCAGTCGGCGCCGTCGGCGGTGGCGCGCAGGCCGGCAGCCAGCCCCAGCACCGCCGCCATCGCCGCAGCCATCGGCCACGATAGCGCCGGGGCCTCGAGCTTTTCGGAAGGCCGCGCCACAGCCAGCCCGACGGCCGCCACCAATGCTATGAGCGCCAACCCGGCGATGATCCAACCGATCTTGCGCGGCAGCGTATCCACCAGACACACTTCGACGATGTGCCCTCCGGCGGGAACTTTGAACGTGATGAAGCCCTCGGGCTGGGCGACTTCGATGGGCACTTGCTCGCCATCCACCCGGGCCATCCAGCCAGGGAAATAGAACGTGAACGACCGGAACACGAAGTCGGTATCCGAGGCCGTCACGTAGCGATCGTAAAACGGCTTCTGTTGCAGCAGGTTTACGGCGGCGCCCGGCGGCAATGCAACCCGGTTCACCCGATCCACCGGCCCGCCCGCTTTGTACGAGTCCAGCACACTGGTTTGGGCTTTGGGCACCAGCGTCACGCCCACCGGAAGGAAATCATTGGAGGAAGTGGTGCCAAGCGCCCGGCCCTGCAATTCAACGCCGATCATCCGCAGAGGCGTGACCGCGCCGAACTCGCCCCACACCGGCGGATACATGAGCGGCATGGCGGCCAGCAGCACCGCGGCCACCGAGGCTATCCCCAGCCCGGCCTTCAACCACCCGCGCTCCGGCCCGACCTGTTCACCCCAGCGCACGGCATTGCCGGCCAGCGGCGCGAAGGCCAAAGCCGCCGGGCCGAGGAAGCGCGTGGGAAATTGAAAGAACGACATGAGGGGAATTGCTTCCCAAAAATTGACCGACCCCGGCGTGACGAGATAAATGAACGCGACGGCGGCAAAGCTGAAGAAAATAGTGTCGGTGCGGCGCAGGCGCGGCGAGGCAGTGGTGAGCGCGCCCAGCGCGGCCAACACCCACTGCACCAGCCCGATGTTGAATTGGAATTTAGGCTCGGTTGCGCCCAGATCGAAATAGCGCGAGGGCGAGAACAGTTCCTTCAGCGAGATAAAGTAGTTGTGAAAATCAAAGTAGCCCGGCCCGGCCACGTTGTGCAGTTGCACGGCGCTGCGCTCCAGCCCGGCGGGCAGCCAGTAGAACGCGGCCAGCCCCAGCCCCAACCCAATGGCCAAAGCCAGTTGTGGAATATAGCGGCGCGGCTCCGGGCCGAGGTGCTTCTGCGGAACCAACGGCGAGATGAGCGTTTCCCACACCAGAAAGGCGAGCAGGAAACCATACACCACCAGCGCCATGAGGGGATGCGAGAGGATGAGCGCCGCCAGCGACAGGCCCGACAACGCGAGATGTTGCGGCGCGCCCGTCCGCCGCAGCCGGTCGAACGTCCACAGGATGACGGGAGCCAGGCCGAGGGCTAAAGCCTCCGGCACGTCGCCACGGGCGTGCGGATCAATGTAAAGAAGGTAAGGCGAAAAGGTGAACGCCGCCGCCGCGACGACGGCAGGCATCGGCCCCCAGCGGTCGCGCCCGAACAGGTACATACCCAGCGCGCCGAGACACGAAGCCAACACCAGCACGAACTTCATCCCGGCCACGGGGTCGGCGCCGGCGGCAATGCTGTAATAGGCCGCGAGGTGATACGCCAGCGGAGAATAGAAATCGAAAACGGGGTAGCCGTAGCCGAAGTAAAAGTCGGGCGCCCAGCGCGGATAGAAACTGCCGGCCCGGATGGAGCGCTCGATCTCGGCGGCGCGGTAGATGTGCATCTCGGCATCGGTCATGGCCGGCAAGCTGGGCCGCGTGAGGAGCGGCCAGGCGGCCAGCAAACCTAATGCCAGGGCCACGACCAACCCCGGGTCAATGATGCGTCGGAGAAATTTCATTGCGTTAGAGCCGATCCCAATTAATGGATGGCGCGAGGTTGGGGCGAAGCATTCGCCGCGCGGATTTTTGTGGCTTTGGGTGCCGGAGGCGAATGCTTCGCCCGTACATCGAAGAGAAATCTGCCGTAGCGCGGTGGCGACGAAAATGGAGTCCGAAGTCCCAGCCATTCCCCCTGTGGACTTCGGACCCCGGTGTGCGGATGTGATGGGTGTGGTCGCCTGCTTCGCGCCAAGGGCTTAGGCTAGCAGCGCCGGGATTTGTTCCGGGTGCTTAGCCACTTTCACCCGGGCCTGCTCCAGCGCCCTGATTTTGTCCGAGGCCAGCCCGGAGCTGCCTTCGACAATTGCGCCCGCGTGGCCCATGCGCTTGCCGGGCGGCGCAGTTTGCCCGGCAATGAAAGCCACCACCGGTTTGGTCATGTGGTCGGCTATGAACTCCGCCGCCTTTTCTTCATCGTTGCCGCCAATTTCGCCGATGAGCACCACGCGGTCGGTGTGCGGGTCTTCCTCGAACATCGCCAGCACGTCGATGAAGTTCGTGCCGTTGATGGGGTCGCCGCCGATGCCCACGCAGGTGGACTGGCCCATGCCGCTTTTGGTGATGGCGTCGATGACTTCGTAGGTGAGGGTTCCGCTGCGAGCCACGATGCCCACCGTGCCCGGCCTGGAAATGTGCCCAGGGATGATGCCCACTTTAGCTTCGCCGGGAGTGAGCAGGCCGGGGCAATTGGGGCCTATCAGGCGGATGTTCTTCTGATCGAGATAGTTGCGCACCTTCATCATGTCTTGAACCGGCACGCCCTCGGTAATGCACACCAACAGCGGCAGGCCGGCGTCGGCAGATTCGAACATGGCATCGGCGGCAAAGCGCGCCGGCACGTAGATCAACGCGCAATTGGCGCCGGTGGATTCGACGGCCGACTTGCAGGTATCGAACACGGGAATTTTTCCGTCGCAGGCCCATTCGCCGCCTTTGCCCGGCGTGACCCCGGCGACGACCTTTGTGCCGTAGGCCAGCATTTGCTGCGAGTGAAACGCGCCCTCGCGTCCGGTAATGCCCTGAACCAAAACGCGAGTGTCTTTGTTGACGAGAATGCTCATGAGGATGATTGCCCTTTCGCCGCCGCAACGGCTTTCAGCGCCGCGTCGGCCAGCGAGGTGGCGGTGATCATGTGGGCCTCGGCCAGCAACCGGCGGCCTTCCTCTTCGTTGGTACCCACCAGCCGGACTACCATGGGCACTTTGGTCTGCACTTCCTGCAAGGCCTTGAGGATGCCGCGAGCCACTTCGTCGCAGCGCGTGATGCCGCCGAAGATGTTGAAGAGCACCGCTTTGACGTTGGCGTCGGAGAGGATGATGCGCAACGCGGCAGCTACTTTGTCGGCGGTCGCGCCGCCGCCCACA
>JACRBQ010000001.1 GCA_016213135.1 Chloroflexota bacterium
ATGCCGCCCAGCAGCACGCTGCCCAGCACAATCAGCATGTTCTCGGACTTCAACGTCATCTGCAAGCCCAGGGCCAGCGTAAACAACCCCAGCCCGTTCATCACCGTCTGGCGCACGCGCTCCGGCAATCGCGCGCCAAACACCGCGCCCAGCCCGCCGCCGAGGAGAACTGTAAAGATATTGAGAAGTGTGCCCATAATTGTTGACGGTTTAACGCCGCGAACGACTCAATGGCGCATACTCGTACATATCTCGAATGTTAGCAAGAAAATACCTGCCCTTCGACTCTGCCTTCAACAGTTCCCCGTGAATCTTCAACGGAACATCAAAATACTGGTAAGCGCGACCAGTATTGAATACGATTTCTAAGATTCTCTTTTGTCTATCATAGCCAACAGCATGGATCATGCTGGACTCGACTGTTACCAGTTCCATACGCGCCTCCTTTGAATTTCAAGAATTATACTCGTTTGACCGGCTTCTATTTGCCTCTATAATTCTCCCCATGCTCCAACACTGGCGGCCCTTCCTATTCGGCCTCTTCACCGGCCTGCTCTCCTCTGCCCTCATTCTCCTCCTCAATAACCGCCAAGCCGGAATCCCGATAGCGCTCGTTCCCCCGCCACCCACCGCCACCGCGGCGCCGCTCCGCGTGCATGTCACCGGCGCTGTGAAAGCACCGGGTGTTTATGAACTGCCGCAGGGCAGCATCGTGCAAGACGCGCTCGCCGCCGCGGGCGGCCTGACCGACACCGCCTCAACCGACCGGTTTAACCTTGCGGACCTGATCACCGACGGCGAGCAAATATTCGTGCCGTCGCAATCGCAACCGACCTTGAGCCTGCCCACCGCCGCCGGCGGCCCAACGCAGTCGGCCACAGGCCAAATCGTCAACATCAACACCGGCACACTGGCCGAGCTTGAAACCCTGCCGCGCATCGGCCCGGCCATTGCCCAGCGCATCATCGACTATCGCACCATCAACAGCCCCTTCACCAGCATCGAGCAGATCAAAAACGTGAAGGGCATCGGCGACGCCACCTTCGAAGCCATCAAAGATTACATCACTGTGAGATAGTGGGTAGTGGGTAGTGAGAAGTGAGAAGTGAGAAGTGAGAAGTGAGAAGTGAGAAGTGAGAAGTGGGGAGTGGGTAGCGGCCAGCAGTTCGCCACACACCACTCATCACGCCTCATTCGCCATTCCCCATTTTCCATTTGCCATTCCCCATTCCCTATTCCCCATTCCCCATTCTCCATTCGTCATTCGTCATTCCCCATTCGTCATTCCCCATTCGCCATTCGTCATTTACCATTCCCCCACTCCCGTGCTTTCCTCTCCCCGCTCCCTCCTCATCCTCAAACCCTGCTGCTTCGGCGATGTGATGTTTACTACCGCGCTGCTGGGTGTGCTGCGCCGCGCTTACCCCGAAGCCCGCATCGACTTCGCCGTCGGCCCGCACTCCCGCGCCGCGGTCGAAGCCAGCCCCCTCGTCGATACCCTGCTTGACACCGGCCCTGTGGGCCAGCGCGGTTACCCGCTCGCCGCCATGCTCACCCTGGCCGGGCGCATCCGCGCCGGAGACTACGACGCCATCTTCATCCCCGACCGCTCGCCCGCCCTCGCCCTCGTCGCCTTTCTCGGCAGCCACCGGCGCACCGAACGCATCGGCCTCAACAGCGGCGGGCGCGGCCGGCTGCACACGCGCCGCATCCCCCTGCAGGGCATCAGGCACGAGGCCGACCTATATCTAGATCTGGCCCGCGCCATAGGCCTGCCCACGAACGCCGCAGCCCTCAGCTACGCCCCGCCCGCCGCCGGCCGCAAAGCCGTTGTGCCGCTGCTCGAAAAAGCGAACCTGCTCGACAAGCCGTTCATCCTCATCCACCCCGGCGGCGGCAGCAACCCCGGCATGACGTTGAGCGAAAAGCGTTGGCCGCCGCCGAACTTCGCCGGCCTCGCCACCCAACTCATGCGCGAAGCCGGCCTGCCCGTAGTCCTCGTCGGCGGCCTCGGCGACGACCCCATCCTGCAGGCCATCGCCGGCCTGCTCAACGTGCCCGTCGTCAACTTTGGCCCGCAGCCCTGGGGCCTCATTGGCGCGCTGGCCGAGCGCTGCGCCCTCTACGTTGGCAACGACACCGGCGCCACCCACATGGCCGTGGGTGCCGGCGCAAAAGTAATGATGATCCTCGGCCCGAGCGACCCGCGCCGCTACGCCCCCTTTGGCCCGCCCGACCGGGTGGCTTACGCCTGGCGCGAATGGGCGGTTCCCGCCGGAGGCGTGCGCGACGGGGCGGCCGGATTCAGCTGGGGCGCGGGCGTCACCGTTGAAGACGCTTTTGAGGCAGTGATGCGGCTCATGGCAGTGAAACGTAATTCGTAACCCGCCCATGCTTGCCCAATACCACGCCGCCGTCCTCACCGAGACACTCGGCCCCCTGCTCTCGGCCCGCGCGCTCAAAGCCATCATCAGCGCCAATCTCAGGCAAGATTCGTTGCGCCACCAGATCAACGCGCCCCACATTCACTTCGACAACTGCGCCTTTGCCGAGGGCCGGGCCTACATCGAACAGCAGCACGCCCTCATTGCCGCCGCTTCCGATGCCCCGGCCATGTGGGCCGCCTTTGGCCGCCTGTCGCACGTCGCCCAGGATTTCTATTCCCACTCCAACTATGTGGACCTGTGGCTCGACGCTCACGGCGGGCCGGCGCACGCGCGCCCCGACGGCATCAACGGCCTCGACCCCGGCCTGCTCGCCAGCCCGGCGCTTCGTTCAGGCTACTTCGTTTTGTGGCGCGACCTTATCCATTACATCCCCTTGCTCAACCGTTTCGCCAAAAAACATCTCGTCGCCCCCGACTCGCACGAAGCCATGAACCTCGACGATCCGGGCCGAGGCCCGCGCTTCGACTACTCCATCGCCGCCGCCAAACAGCGCACCGTGGCCGAGTACCGGCGCGCGATCGACTCTCTCGACCCCCGGCGAGTAAACCTGTTTCAAGACAAGCGCCACGATAATGGGTGAACTATGAGCAAAATCGCCCCCCGCTTCAGCATCCCCGACGAATGGGCCGCGGGCCGTTGCCCGGCGTGCGGCGCGCGCGCCCTGCAAATCGCGCATTTGCCGTCCGCGCCCGATCAAGTGACTTGCGAGCAGTGCGGCTTCTCGTGTGAAGTTGAAGAAAACGGAACACGCATCCGCCCGAGCAAGCTGCCGCCGCAGTTCGACTCGGTTCGCCATTTGGCTGTGTTTCAGTGGCTGGCCGTCTCCGAATTGCGCGCGCTGGCTGCGCGGGCAGCCGCGCCGGCCGCAGAGGCGGTCCCAACCACAGAGGCAACCGACTGGATCGCGCGCGCCGAAAAACTTTACCAACTCGGCAACTCGCTCAAGCAAATCAACTCGGCACTGGCAAACGCGGGCGCGACGCCCCAACAGACGCAGGCCGCGATGGCTCGCGTGATCGATATCGATCATGAGAAACGCCAGCGCAACAGCAGAAGCGTCATGCTGATGGGAAGCGTCGTTGTGCTCCGCCCGCGGTGGCTCCCGTCTGCGCCCACTCAGTCCGGGTCGCCTCTCGTCTCCACTGCCGCGCGAAGCACGGCGGTCCTCCCCCTGCTCCTTCGCACTTTGATTCCGCCGGGAATCACCGTATTGGATTCGCCCACCCCCAGTGCGCGATTGGGAAGCGGCCCGGCCGCCAGCAAATGCCCGGCCACCCCGTTGCAAGCCGCTCAACTCTTCGGCGGCGACCTGAGTAATTGGAGTAAAGACGAACAAACCGGCGGCTGGATGATGATCGTGGCCGGCCCGGCTACCATCGACAACGCCAACTTTGTGGCTGTCTCCTGTCCTTAACAACTGCATGATAGAATGCAGGCCGCCGGGTTTGCGAAACCCGGCAAATCTTTCCATCCCAAACCAGGAGCAACTGCATGGCGTCTCCCGCCCGCCCCCGTGGCCGCTACTTTGAGGAATTTGCCGTCGGCGATCAAATTGTCACTGCCGGTCGCACCCTCACCGAAGCCGACATCGTCGCCTTCGCCGGGTTGTCCGGCGACTTCAACCAGATTCACACCGACGAGGAATTTGCCAAGGGCACGCTGTTCAAACGGCGCGTGGCCCACGGCCTGCTGGGCCTCTCCATTGCCTCGGGTCTCGCCGTACAAACCGGATTCATGGAAGGCACTATCATGGCCTTCCGCGAAGTGTCAGAGTGGAAATTCAGCCGGCCCATTTTCATCGGCGACACCATCCACGTCGAGTTGAACATGCTCGAAACCAAAGCCATGCCCCGGCTGGGCGGCGGGCTGGTCACCCTTCGCCTCACGGTCAAGAACCAAAAGAGCGAAACCGTGCAACAGGGCACGTGGCAGGCGCTCATGCTCGGCAAGCCCAAAGCGGCCTGACCTCGCCCGCCCCGCTAACACACCTCTAACTTGACACCGGCCCGCCTTATGCTATACTCCAGTAGGGTATACAGGACGGCAACTCTACTCCTCTGCCCACTGGAAAACCATGGCACTCAAAATCGCGAACACAGCCGTAAAAGAAGACCTGCAAAAGCGGTTGCGCCGGATTGAGGGGCAAGTGCGCGGCGTGCAGAAAATGCTGGACGAAGACCGCGAATGCCACGAAATCATCCAGCAACTTGCAGCCATCCGCTCGGCCGTCCACGGC
>JACRBQ010000013.1 GCA_016213135.1 Chloroflexota bacterium
GCGCTCACCGCCGCCGGCTACGACGTTGAGATTCTCTTCAGCCAGGGCGATTCCGCCAAGGAAAAAGCGAACGTTGAAGCGCTGATCACCAAGGGCGTCAAGGTGATCATCATCACCCCGCAGGACGGGACTGCCGCCGCCGCCGCCGCCGAAGCGGCCCGGGCCGCAGGCGTCAAGGTTATTTCTTACGACCGCCTGATCCGCGACACGGATGCGGTGGACTACTACGTGACCTTCGACAGCGTGGCCGTGGGCGCCGCCCAAGCGCAGTACCTGGTGGACAAAGCCGAAGGCACGGGCAACCCGCTGTACCTGTACGCCGGCGCGGCTTCCGACAACAACGCCTTCCTGTTCTTCGAAGGCGCCTGGAATGTGCTCCAGCCGAAGATCGCCGACGGCACCTTCGTGATCAAGAACTCCAGCGAAGCCGTTGCCCTACAGGGCAAGGCGACCCTGACTCGCGACGAGATGGCCCAGATCATCGGTCAGGTCACCACCAACTGGGACTTCAACACGGCCAAGGGCCTGGCTGAAGCCAACCTGACTGTCGCAGGCGCGGCAGACAAGGGCAGCGTCTTCATCCTGGCCCCAAATGACGGCACGGCTCGCGCGATTGCCGACGTCTTCGCCGCCGACAAGGATGTCACCAGCTACGTGGTGACCGGCCAGGATGCCGAGAAGGCTTCTGTCCAGTACATCATCGACGGCAAGCAGTCCATGACCGTTTTGAAGGATGTCCGCACGCTGGTGGGTGACGCCATCAGCGCGGCGATTGCCTTCCTGCAAGGCAAGACGCCTCCTCAGACCAACACCTACGACAACGGCGCGATTGATGTTCCGGCCAAGCCCTCCGATGTGGTCTCCGTTGACAAGGACAACGTCAAAGAGGCTGTGATCGACTCAGGTTACTGGCCCGCCACAGACTTCACCGGCCTGCCGTAACTCATGGCAGTTGGGTAGTTTGGACATTACAGGAATAGTGATTGGCTTGCCAGTCACTATTCCTGTATACTTTCTGCGTCTTTCCTGGAGCCGCTATGAGTATACCCATCTTAGAGATGCGAAACATTACCAAGGAATTCCCCGGCGTGAAAGCTCTGGACAACGTCAGCTTTCAAGTCGCCGAGGGAGAGATTCACTGCCTTGTGGGTGAAAACGGCGCCGGTAAATCCACCCTGATGAAGGTATTGAGTGGAGTGTATCCGCACGGCGGGTATACGGGAGAAATCCTTTTCGGCGGACACGTGCAGAAATTTGCGGGCATTCGCGACAGCGAAAAAGCCGGCATTGCCATTATCTATCAGGAGCTGGCGCTTGTCCCTGAAATGACGGTCTATGAAAACATCTTCCTCGGCCATGAGATCAGAAACGGCTTCATGGTGGACTGGAATGAAACCATCAAACGAGCCGGCGAAATGCTCAAGAAAGTACGGCTCGAGGTGAACCCCGCCGCCAAGGTCAAGGATTTGGGCGTGGGCAAGCAGCAACTGGTTGAAATCGCAAAAGCGTTGAGCCGGGATGTTAAGTTGCTCATCCTGGATGAGCCGACCGCGGCGCTAAACGAGGATGACAGCGAGAATCTATTGAACCTGCTGCGCGATCTCAAAAACCATGGCGTCACTTGCATCATGATTTCTCATAAGCTGAAGGAAGTCATCGAGATCGCCGAGACGGTCACGGTTTTGCGTGACGGCCAGACGATTTGCACATTGGACGCCCCCAAAGGCGAAGTGTCCCAGAATGTACTGATCAAGCACATGGTCGGACGTGAGATAGACAACATCTATCCCCACCGAGAACACAGGCAGCCCGGAGAAGTGGTGCTGGCGGTTGCCAACTGGAGCGCCTACAACCCGGCGCTTGGGAGAAATGTTCTCAGCGATGTTAATTTCATCGTTAGGAAAGGCGAAATCGTCGGCCTTGCAGGTCTGATGGGGTCCGGGCGCACGGAGCTGGCCTTGAGCATATTCGGCAATCCGGATGGCTATAGAATAAAAGGTGAAATATCCGTTAAGGGGAAGAAGAGGCGCTTCACGCATCCACAGAAAGCGATAGGCGCGGGCGTGGCTTACGTCACCGAGGACAGAAAAAGCGACGGCCTGATTCTGATCCAGGACGTGAAGCAAAACATCACCCTCGCCAATTTGCGAGCCATATCCAAGCGAGGCGTCGTCAACAACAATGCCGAGGTTAAGGTTGCGAACGACTACAAGACGTCTCTCAATATTAAGACGCCGAGCGTCGAGCAGAAGGTTGGAAATTTAAGCGGCGGCAACCAGCAGAAGGTCTCTCTCGGCAAATGGTTGTTTGTCAAGCCCGACGTGCTCATCCTGGACGAGCCGACGCGGGGCATTGACGTCGGCGCGAAGTACGAGATTTATATGATCATGACCCGGCTGGTGGAGCAGGGCATGTGTATCATCATGATCTCGTCCGAACTGCCCGAGGTCCTGGGAATGAGCGACAGAGTGTACATTGTTTCCTCCGGCAAAATCGCCGGCGAGTTGCCGATCGAGGAAGCGACTCAGGAAAAAATCATGCATCTGGCTACGAATTGAGGAGGCTCACGATGCCGTTTATCAAGAATGCGCGGAGAGTATTGCAACAGAATATCCGTGAATACGGTATGTATATCGCCTTGTTCGTGATCATGGCGATCTTTACCATCACGACAGATGGCATCTTCATTTCGTCGAGAAACATAAGCAACCTGCTGAATCAGACGGGCTATATAGCGGTATTGGCGGTCGGTATGACGCTGGTCATTGTCATCCGGCATATCGATCTGTCGGTCGGTTTTCTCGCCGGCTTCCTCGGCGCGGTAGCGGCAATCGCCATGGTATTTTGGCACTGGCCTGTCTATGTGGCCATACCGTTTGTGCTGGCGCTCGGAGTCCTGGCAGGGCTTATCACCGCTTTCCTGGTGGCGCAGATGAATATCCCGGCCTTTGTTGCGACGCTTGCCGGATGGTTGATTTACAGAGGTGCAATACTTCTCGTAACTGAGAGCACGGGCACGATCATTATTCCGGACGCCGCTTTTAACGCCATAGGCAACGGCTTTATTCCCGACATTCCCGACATTGGGATTTTACCGGGAGTACACAAATTAACGCTTATCCTCGGGTTATCGGGCATCATTCTGTTCATCATAAACGAAATCAACGACCGCAGAAAGAAGCAAGCCTATAACTTTGAAGTCCTGCCGCTGGATATTTTCATCCTTAAATTGGTGCTCGTGTCGGCTTTAGTCGGCGGTATCACCTGGGTGCTCGCAGGATACCAGGGCCTCTCGTGGACTGCGGTTGTCGTATTGATCGTGGTTTTAGTCTATGATTTCATTACGTCAAAGACGGTGCTCGGCAGACATATTTACGCTGTCGGCGGGAATCCAGAAGCGGCTGAGTTGAGCGGCATTAGTGTCAAGAGAATCACTTATGTGGTTTTCGGTTCGATGGGCATGCTTTCTGCTTTATCGGGTATCTTGTTCGCGTCCCGCTTGCAGTCCGCCACAACGACGGCAGGAACTCTGTTTGAATTGGATGCCATCGCAGCGGCTTTTGTCGGCGGTGTATCGGCGGCTGGCGGCGTCGGCAAGGTTATGGGGTCGCTCATCGGTGCGTTGGTGATGTTGTCACTGACGAGTGGCATGAACCTGATGGGCATCGGCATAGCTCCTCAGTACCTCGTCAGAGGCGCTGTGCTGGCGGCGGCGGTTATATTTGATGTTGCCACCCGTAGTAGAGGAAAATAAAACGACATCGAGCAAACGCCGCAATTGCACAATAGTTCGGGCCCTCGGGGCGGCGTGCCTCGTCGGGTTGTTGGGGTTGGTCGCCTGCGGCATATCTACGCCTCCAGCGCGGCGCACACAGCGGTTGACAATTGCCTGGATCCCGAAAGCCCTCAATAATCCGGTGTTCGAGTTGGGGCGGGCGGGCGCGTTAAAGCGCGCCGCCGAATTGACCGCCGCCGGGCCGGTCGAAGTGGAAGTGCTCGTCTACGGCTCGGTGGCGGCCGACGCCGCCGAGCAGGCGCGGGTGGTCGAGGACGTGATCGCGCGCGGCGTGGACGCCATCGCCATCTCGTGCAACGACCCGACGGCCTGCCTAGACCCGATCAACAGCGCCGTACAGGCTGGAACCCCGGTGATGACCTGGGACTCCGATTCGCCGGACAGCAAACGCTTCACTTACTTGGGCGTGGACAACTACCGCGGGGGACAAATGGCCGCCGAGCTTTTGTTACAGGCCATCGGCCCCAAAGGACAGGTTGTGCTTCTCACCGGCGTGCCGGGCGCATACAATTTGGAACAGCGCATCCAGGGCTTCACCGACGCGATGGCTGCCTATTCCGATATTGAGATCGTGGACACGGTGGCCTGCAACGACGACATCAACCTGGGCGTGCAGGTCGTCGAAGAAATGATGCAGTCGCGCCCGGAACTGGATGGTTGGTTTTTCGTCGGGATGTGGCCGCTGTTCGCCGAGCGCGGCTCGATGCCATTGTGGGAGGCGGCGGCCCGCGAGGAGCGCGTCAGGACGGTAGCGTTCGACACACTGCCGGTGGAACTCGACTATCTCAAAGATGGTTATCTCTCCGGGCTGGTCGGGCAAAAGTATTGGGGCTGGGGCTACGACTCGGTACAGATCATATACGATCACGTGATCGGCAACAAGACCTTTCCGCCGTTCACCGATTCCGGAATGGACATCGTCACGGCGACCAACGTGGATACAATGATCGAGGCCTGGAAAACCAACGACTTTTCCGAGCCATTGCCCGTTCCGTTTCCCACCCCGTAGAACAGCAACTGATGCGCGCCTTGTCTGCTTCGCACTCCAAACCCTCGTGGCCCGGCGTCTGGCAGGCTGTCGTCAGACGGCAGGAGTTCGGTATCGCGGTGATCCTGTTGGCTCTTACGATCATTCTGAGTCTGCAAACCAGCACCTTTCTCACCGGCACCAACCTCTTCAACGTGATGCGCGCTTCGTCGTGGATAGCCATCGCCGCCTTCGGCGAAGCGATCGTGATCATCGCCGGCGGCATTGATCTCTCGGTCGGGTCGGTCATGGCGTTGGCCGGGTTGGTCAGCGCCCTCACGTTGCTGGCCGGTTGGGGAGCGCCGTTGGCAATTTGCGCCGGGTTGGCCACCGGCGTGGCGGTCGGTTTCATCAACGGCGTTTTCGTCAGCCGGGGGAAGCTGCCGTCGTTCATTGTCACGTTAGGCACGTTGAGCGCAGCCCGCGGCCTCGCCTTCGGCCTGACCGGCGGCGCGCCGGTGCGCAATCTGCCGGATAACTTCGTGCACCTGGGCCAATCCAACTTGCCGCTCGGCAACTGGGAAGTGCCATTACCCGCCATCGCCATGTTGGCCTTCGCCGGGCTGACCGCGCTATTGCTTTCGCGCACCGTCCTCGGCGGGCACATCTATGCCCTCGGCTCTGACGAAACGGCAGTTTGGTTGGCCGGGATCAACGTCGAGCGATTGAAAATCACCGTGTACACCCTGTCTGGAGTGTTAGCCGCGGCAGGCGGGGTTCTGATGACGGCTCGATTAGGGGTGGCCGCGCCTACGGCGGCAGTGGGTTACGAGCTGGATATCATCGCAGCGGCGATGGTAGGCGGGGTCAGTTGGCTGGGGGGCAAAGGAACGGTATGGGGCGCGCTGTTGGGGGCAATGACAATGCAAGTTCTGCGTAACGGCCTGGTTTTGTCGGGGTTTCCGACATATTGGCAGGCGACCGCCATCGGCGTAATCATCATCGCCGCTATTGCACTCGACCGATGGCGAGCCGGCCATTCGTAATCCAGTACCAGACAAGTCTTTGGGAAACCTGTCTGGTCCCGGCAATGTAGACATGAGCGGGCTGGCCTTGCGAGCGGTTGATCTGTCGAAACGCTTCGGCAACTTGTCGGCGCTGGAAGGGATAACCTTCACGCTTGCGCCGGGCGAAGTCATTGGGTTGGTCGGGCGGCGCGGGTCGGGCAAGTCCACATTGTTGCATCTCCTCAGCGGCATCCATGCTTCCTCCACTGGCAAGATCTATGTCGACAATCAGCGCGTCAACTTCACCGGCCCGTATCAGGCCCAACGGTTAAGCATACATCTCGTTCATCAAGAGCCGCGACTGGTCAAGCGGCTGGACGTGATTCATAATATTTTCCTCGGCCAGGAAATCGGCTGGCCGTTCGGCGGCGGGCTACCGGATTGGAATCGTATGACGCGGCGCGCGGCGACGGTGCTGGAAGAGTTTGATCTACCGGTCGGCCTGCTGTGGGAGAAGGCGGAAAATCTGCCGGACGAGCAGCGGCAAATCGTGGCGATTGCTCGCGTCCTGTGCCAACCGGCCCGCCTGTTGCTGCTCGACGATCCGTTGGCCGCGTTGAGTTTCGAGCGGCAGCGAAGGCTGCTCGACCGAATTAGAGGACTGGCCGGGCAGGGCGCAGGCGTAATTGTCACCGGCGACAACCTCAAGCACTTGTTCGCCATCACCGATCGGATACTCGTGCTGTACGAAGGCCGCCTCGTCGCCGACCGGCGCACTGCCGACTCGACGCCCCGTGAGATCGTCGAAATGATAGTCGGCGCGGCCAGCCAGGAACAGGTCACGCCGATCATCTGGGCGCTCGAAAGTTATCACGCCGCGCAGCAGCAAGCCGAAGAACTGCGCCACACACAAG
This sequence comes from Chloroflexota bacterium, assembly GCA_016213135.1. Taxonomy (GTDB): domain Bacteria; phylum Chloroflexota; class Anaerolineae; order Anaerolineales; family VGOW01; genus VGOW01. The sequence goes on from JACRBQ010000013.1 coordinate 6,685, forward strand.
CGACACTGCGCGAGAGTCTGGAGGCGCAGGATTCGCTGAACCGCCAGCTCGTGGAGCGATTGCGGGATCAGGTTGAGGCGTTGGATCAATTGAACGTGGCTCTGCAGGCGGCTCACCGCCGTTTGTTGACCGAGCGCGAGCAGGAACGCAAACACCTTGCCCGTGAGTTGCACGACCAGGTGATTCAGGATTTGCTGAGTTTCAATTATCAATTGGAAGAGGCCGAGAATGCCGAGCCGACGACCGAACGGCAGAAGGAACTGGCCGCCATCCGCAGCGGCATACGGCAGGTGGTGAGCGAATTACGCCAGTTGTGCGGCGACTTGCGGCCGCCGACGATTGACAGTCACGGGCTGGAGGCAGCTATCCGCTCCCACGCGCAGGAGTGGGCCGACCGGAACGGGATTGCGCTGACGTTGGAGATCGATCCACACCTCGGGCGGCTGCCGGAGGCCATCGAGTTATCGGTCTTCCGCATCGTGCAAGAAGGGTTGAACAACGTCCGCAAACACGCCGCCGCCAAACAGGTGCATCTCTGCGTGCGGCGCACGCCAACGGCCAGCCTGCTCGTCCAGCTCACAGACGACGGCAAAGGCCTGACACAGCCGCTCGATCTCGTCGCGCTTTCAGCCCGCAAGCATTTTGGTTTGTTGAGTATCAGCGAGCGCGTCGCCCTGCTGGGCGGCGCGATGCAAATCGGATCTGCGCCCGGCGGAGGAGTGGTGTTGCAGGTCGATATTCCCAGCCCGTCCCCCTCGGTTTAACGGCTAACGTGCTCAACCCCGCCGACTCGTGGCCGAGCAAAGACGAGTACATGCAGCGCTACAGGCAGTTGGCGTATCGCTTCGTGGAAAACTTCAAGAAATTTGCCGAGGGCTGCCCGCCGGAGGTGATGAAGGCGGGGCCGAAGGTGTGAGACGTTGCGGCGCAGCCGCCCGCGCATCGTTTTGCCTACATTGGCATCCCGCACGATTCGGCCACCAGCATCGGCAACCCCGGGGCGCGGTTTGCGCCGGGCGCATTGCGCGAGGCCCTGCGCGGCGTGTTCGACTGGCGGCTGCGCGAGGGCAAGCTGGCCGACGTGGACGAGGGGGTTGTCGATCTGTCGCCGGTGGAGGTGGTGGATTGGGGTGACGTGGAGTTGACCTATGCCGACACGGTGAAAACGGTGGAGGAGAGCACGGCAGCGGTGCGGGCCGCACTGGAGGCGGGATATGTGCCACTGGTGGTCGGCGGTGACCACGAGATCAGCTACCCGGCGATCAAGGCGTTGCACGATTTCCACACGGGCCGCATCGGCCTGATCCAAATTGACGCGCACAACGATCTGATGCACAGCTCGCGGCGGCAGGGGATGTTTTCGGGCAGCAGCGGCATGCGGCGCTCGCTGGAGCTGGAGCGGCTGCAGGGGGCGAACCTGGTGCAACTCGGGCTGCGCGGCTATGCCACGGTGGAGCAGTATTCGATTGGGCAGGAGTACGGGGTGCGCCGCATCGGCGCGACGCGCTTTGCGGAGATGGGAGCGCGGGCGGCGGCGGAGCAGGCGCTGGCCTGGGCGCGCGAGGGCACCGAGGCGGTGTATCTGACGATTGATATGGATGCGATCAACTCCGGCGAGGCGCCCGGCACGGGTTGGCCGGAGCCGGGCGGCCTGACGGGGCAGCAGGTGATTGACGTGGTGCGCATCGTGGCGCCGTTTGTTGCGGCGATGGACATTGCGGAGTTGAACCCGCTGTACGACTCGAGGGCGCGGGCCACCACGCTGCTGGCGGCGCGGCTGATGCTGGATTTCATTACGACGCGCGTGAGGCGGGGCGTGGAGGTTGCCGCCAACGGCTGAGCGGCCTCAGCTATAGTCCCCTTCACCATGCCCACTCTCAACTGGATCGGCAAGTCCGCCGTCGTCAATCACGATCAACAAGTCCCCTACCGCCTCATTCACTGCGACGGCGACCTCTCTGGCGGCGAAGCGGGCGAAGGCAACGTGCAAGCCCTCAAAGCCCTTCTGCCCCACTAGCCTAGTTTTACGCTGAGCGCAGTGACACCTGCGCCGCACTGCGTTTGTACAGTGCAGGCGAGCCTCTCCGTGATTATCGTAGAGAGCCTTCGCTACGCTCAGGGCGCACCGTAATCAAAAAAACGTTGGTTCAAGGAAAGTAGATCACGCTTGCATCGCGCGGAAGGTGAGCATCCCAAGAATTGCAGTTGCAATGCCAAAGGTTCCGAACCAAAGCAAATCAGCCAGTTCAGTCAAGGAGAACAGGTTGAGGTGCATGAATGAAACAATCACTGTCCCTGCGGTGAAGACAAACATACCTGGGACAATGGCGCGTATTCCCAACCACTTATCCTGACGTGAGAATAACAGGCTTCCAAGCCCGTAAGAGAGCAATGGACCGGCGTACATCTGTGCCAGCAGCGGGGTAACTTTCCACGGCCAAACTGTGGACATGAAACCGGGCGCGAAAAATAAAAGCACGGCGAGCGCGCTTACAACAATACCTTGTGTGAGCAGGAATCCTTTTGCCCAGGCAGGCAATGACGGGCCAGAGAGCGCATCCGCTTGTTGTGGTTTGGGTTGTCGCCATGTCAACCAAATGGAAATGATCGGGTAGGTGATGTAGGAGATAAACCATATCCAAACGGGGAGCTGCTTGAAATCAAACGCCTCCAGATTTAATAACGAGATAATGAACAACATCCCAGTCCTGAAGTTTAGAGCCCAAGTGGGCTAAATGAAATTCGACCTTTTCAAAATCTGAGATCTGCCGATGATTCGGCAGATGACTACACCTTTCCAATTCCTACAAGAGTTTCGTCAGCAATTGCTGGGCATCTTCACCTATCGCGCCGACGCCCTGTTCGAGTTGATCGACGCTTTGCTGCTCACCCTGGATCCACGCTCGCCAATTGAGTTGAGTCTGAGCCCCGCCTTTCGCCGCCGCTTCGCCTCGGTTTACGATGCGCTCCGACAAGGACGAGTCGATCCCGAACTGGCCCGACAGTTATTGACTTCAGCGGAACCCGCGGCAGCGATCCAAATCGCGGGCTGTGCGGTCTATGCCACCGATAGTACGATTGCTGCTCGTCCGGATGCCGAGACATTGCCCGACCGCGGCTACGTCTATGCCGCCGACAGAGAACACACCGTCGTCGGTCATCAATACAATTGGCTTGGTCGCGTCATCGCTCAAGGACAATCTTGGTTTGCGCCACGGGAGGTGGAGCGAGTTGCCACACACACCACTCCCGCCGCCGTTGCCGCCGACCAAGTGAAACGATTGGCGACGACCGTCACTCCGCCTCAACGCGCCGTCGTCGTGGCCGATAGTCACTACGCCAAACGCGCGTTTCTGGCCGCATTTTTGAGCTTGACGAATGTGTTTGTCTTGGTGCGCCTTGCCTGTAATCGAGTGCTGTATTACTCGCCGCCTCCCCTGACCGGCCAACGACCCAGAGGACGGCCGCGGTTGCATGGCGACAAGTTCAAACTCCAATCTCCACCTGAGCCGGAACGCCACGGGGCGTTTCGCTTCGCCAAGGCAACGGTGCGCGCCAGCGCCTGGACAGGATTGCACTTCAAAGACTTAGCGGCACTGAGGGGCACGGTGATTCGAATTGAATTTCTGAAGGCGGATGGACAACCGCTGTATCAGCGCCCCCTGTGGTTGTTCTGGAGTGGTCCGACTTCCCTCTCGCTGGAAGCGCTCTGCCTGATGTACGTGTTGCGCTTTGGCATTGAACATTTCTTCCGTTTTGCCAAACAACACTTGAGGTTGCTCATTGCTCAAACCCCGACATTGATCGCGTGCGAGACATGGGTTTGGGTGGTAGCTTTGGCGTACACGCAGCTGCTATTGGCGCGTCCTTTGGTTACTGCTCTACCGCGCCCCTGGGATCCGAAAGCGCGAAGCGATCCGCAACGCCCGTTGACACCCGGACAAGTGCGTCGAGCGTGGCTGGCATTTTCGCACGGGCTGGGTACGCCGACGGCGGTGCCCAGACCCAGCGGAAAAGCTCCCGGACGCGCAGTGGGTTGCAAACCTCAACCGCGCGCGAAGTGTCCGGTGATCTCCAAGCGGCAAAATCGAGTGGTTGTCGCACGTGCTTGAGACAAAAACTCTATGGAATTGATAAGGTTCAATCAGATCAGATTACACTGAGCTGACTTTGCGCTCTAAAGTCCAGCAGTCCATACGCCGATCATTTGAACCGCCCAACGCACCTCGGCCTGAGTCCGCGCGGCGAGGCATCCTGCCATAAAGACCGCGCCGAATAAATAAACAGCGCCCACAAAGCGAGCATGGAGAGGAGGCAACACCATCCATGTAAAGATGGAAGCCAGATATTGGGGCGCAAACAAACCTAATCCGGCAACGAGAAGCGCAGCGGCGCAGATCACACCATAGAGAAGTCTCTGTCCTTTTGTGATGGGTAACATGGTTGATTCTCCTTTGACTAAGCCTAACGCAAGTTCCATAATTGACTGCTTTATGTGAAGATCATTATAGGGCAATCCATGTAGAAAACCCGGGCTTCTGCAAATTCAAGGTAAAGCCAGGCAGGTCTTGATTTGAACCGGCGCCCAGCCTTCGTTGGCGCGCTCGAGAGCCCACGCACTCGGCGGCTTTTCGTTTAGCTGCTTGACTCCACTCACGGCAAGTTGTACCATCTCGAAAGGCAATATGTCGCCAGACGACATATAGGAGACGAAACGCATCCGCCATGGACACCCTCGCCAATCTTCCCCTGACTGAAGCAACGCTGTTCATCCTCCTCAGCCTTGCGCCGGAACCCAAACACGGCTACGCCATCATGAAAGACGTGCAGGCTCTCAGCGAAGAGCGCATTGTGCTGAGCACCGGCACGCTGTACGGCGCGCTCAAGCGGCTGCTGGAGCAGCGCTGGATCCGGCGGGTGAACGACCCGAGCGCCAATGGCGACGCCCGCGAGCGCAAAGCCTACGCCCTCACCGAACAGGGGCGGCGCGTGCTCAGAGCCGAAGTGTCCCGGCTGCAAAAGCTGGTGAAGGCGGCGCGGCTGCGAGCGGTGGAGGATCAGGGGTGAGGGTCGTCGTCCGGGTTTATGCCTTGCTGTTGCGGCTGTATCCACCCCGCTTCCGCGCCGAGTTTGCTGAAGAGATGCAGGGCGTGTTTGAAGATGCCCTGACCGACTCCGTGCGGCACGGCCAACGCTACGCCGCACTATGGTGCGCTCACGAGCTCTCGACTTTACCGGCCGAGGTGGCGCGCGCCCACTGGCACACGAGGAGAGGCCAAGCCATGAACAGCCATTCATCTCGAACAGAAACTTTGCTGGCCCTGTCACCCTTATTCATCGGCATCGCTTCCCTGTTAGTCCGGCCCTTCGCAACCGGAATGCCGGCCTGGGTCAGCGCCATGATGGCAGTCGCGTTCACAGGCACGATAGCCGGCTTGTTCATCGCCGGGCTGCTCAAGGGCCTGCCGCGTTGGGCTTTGCCCTATACAGGCTTCGCTCTGATCGTGCTGGTGCTCTATGTGCATGGTTGGGCCGGCAACTGGTTCGCGGGAGCGATCAAACCGCTCTACGGCACACCCTATATGGGGATCGCGCAATGGCTGTACCCGGCGATGTTGTGGCTCAGCCTGCCAATAGCGGCGGTGTTGGGGGCGCTGATCGTGGCGGTGACGCCGCCTTTCCGCGCGCTGTGGAATCGGTTGCGGCAGGATTGGACGTTGCTTTCCTTCGCCCTTTACGGAGCCGAAGTATTTGCCCTCCTCCTGGCCTTTGAAGAATATCGCGGACAAGAGCCTTATCTGGTCATCGGCCTCCTGTGCCTGGCCGCCGGGGTCTGGGCTTACCTGAACAGCAAAAACACCCCCCAGCGCATTCTGGCATTGTTTGCCGGCATCACCCTGGCGCTGGCTGTGGCGGCCGTTGGCAAGTGGTTCATCCGCCCTCACCAGACTCACTGGCCGTCAGATATTCTCACCGATGCCAACCGCCTCAATGAAGTTGGGAGCACGATCGTGTTATGGGCCTGGGTCGTGTTTGCCGTCCTGGCACCGTCTCTATTGGAGTTGCTCCCACACCGCCCAACCCTTTCGCCAAGCGGGCAGGGGTGATGACACAATTCGTTGCTCGGCTCTATGCGCTGTTGTTGCATCTCTACCCGCTCAGTTTCCGCGCCGAGTACGGGGAGGAAATGCAGGCAGTCTTTGCGGAGGCGATGGCCGAGGCGGCTGAGCGCGGCGTGGCTGCGTTCATTGCGGTATGCCTGGGTGAAATAAGGGATATGCCGGGGAGCCTGCTGCGCGAACACTTATCCATGCCAAATGATAGAAAGGACAAAGCCGATATGAGCGACTCGATTGAACGCCTGGGCAACCTTGAAGCGCGGCCTGCCGCGCGTGGGACCGATACCTGGAAGGGCGCGCTCGTGGGCGCGCTGCCTTTTCTGGTTTTCGGCGCGGCAAGCATGGTGACCAAAGACCGGTCCCTGCTCTTTCATGGAGGGTATCCCTTTCTCGCCTTTTACATCTTTTCACTGCTCGGCCTTGGGGCCGGATGGGTGAAGGGCTTTCCCCGCTGGTCATACGCCTACCTGTGGTGGGCGCTGGTGTTCGCGTGGTGGTGGACAACCATGTGGACCGACGGACTCAACATCCTTGGCTATACGTTTCATGAAGCATGGGGCTGGAGGATATGGTTGCCATTAGCGGCGGCGATCGTCATCGCCCTGCTAATGACCCGCTCCCTGCGCCCCCTCCGGCAACTGGTCACCGGCTTCTGGCAGGATTGGACCCGGGTGTCGCTTGGGGGATTTGTCCTCCTCGCCTGGCTGACATTGGTGGCCGACGAGAATCACAACCCCTATCTTCTGATTCTCATGACCGCCTCCACCCTTGCCTTCGCCGGCAGCGCGTGGGCCTACATGCGCGCCGCGCAAGCCTGGCAGCGGGCGCTGGCGCTGATGGTGGGCATCGGCCTGAGCGCAGTGGTCGGCGCGATCGACAACGCCACGTGGGACTGGCGGGCCTACTACGGCGTGCCGGCGCCGTCGGGAGTCTCTCCGTATGCCGAGACGCTGCGCGCCGTGGTGGTATTGGCCTTTTGGGCGGCGATCTTGTTCAGCCCGGCGCTCATCGGACTGCTACGCCGCACAATTGACTCGCGGCGGGCGGCATAGGCCACGCGGCGATTGCCGCATGGAGCCGATGTGTATCGGGAGCCGCGAGGATGCCGAGCATCCAATCCATCATCCGGTTTTACGCTTTGATACTGCGCCTATACCCGCGCCGCTTCCGCGCCCAGTTCGCCGAGGAGATGCGGGAAGTCTTTGCGAACGTAGCATCGGAGGCGGCCGGGCGAGATGTGATGTCGCTGGCGCGTGCGTGTCTGCGAGAGTTGAGGGATTTGCCGGCGAGTCTTCTGCGCGAGCATTGGTACGCTCTGAGAACGAAAGGAGTTGCCATGAATGAAATCAGCCAACCCGGTTCCTGGCAGGATGCCGCCCTGGCCGGGCTGCCGCATTTGCTCGTAGCGGCGCTGGCGCTGTTGCCGCTCGGCACGGTCCAAAACGGATCGACGGTCTATCCTGTCTTCTTGTTTATCCTGCCCTTTTTCATTGTGGCGGCGCTGGCCCTGGCCTGGCGGCGCGGCTGGCCGCGCTGGTCGGCCAGTTGGTATGTGTATGTGGGAATAGTGGTGATCCTGTTGCCCCAAAGAGCCCTTTTCGCCGTCCCGTTGATTATCGCCGGTTGGCTTTATGGGATCACGCGGCAGGATCAGATCAAGGGATTGTTGATCGCCACGCCACTGATGTTGCTGTTCTGGTCTCCCGTCCTTGAGTTTGTGGAGCCGACGATCCATAACTCGATCCAACTGGGGATGATATTGCTCGCCGGCGCTACGGCCATGGCAATCGTCCGCTTGAATAATGTGCGGATCGGGCTGTGGCTGGCCCTCAACGCGAGTCTGCTCACCGGCCTGCTCGCGGCCTACGCTCGAACCTACTGGCACAACTTGCCGCCCGAATACTCCGAGCCGCCCACCCTGGCGGCATGGGCCGGGCTTTTCGCGCCGCAACTGGTGGTGGGTTCCGCGCTGGTGATCGGGCCGTTGCTGTTCTGGGGGTTGCGGGAGATCGGAAAACGCAGTGGGCGAGCGGGAATGTTGGGGTATCGGCTGGCGCTTGGGGGGCTGGCGCTCAACCTGTTCGGCAACATAGGCTACTACTGGCAGATCAGCACAAACATCGGGCCTGGCACGCTGTGGTTCAACAGTGTCGTTTACCTGGGCTTGTTCCTATGCCTCGCCGGTGCGTTATGGCTGGGCGTCGCCGCACGGCGCAGTAAAGTGCCGCTTGACTTGGCCTCACTCGCCTTGCTCGTTCTTATCCCCTCGGCCCTGCCGCTGATGTGGATGTTGCTGGTGCCGATATGGTCTGGATTCCGCATCCTCCCGGCGGGTCTTTCGGTCGCGCTATATGACCTCGGCGACATTTACAAATATGAGGTCTACGCCGTTGGTTTGGCCTGGTTGCTGTTGGGTGGATGGCTGGTTACTCGCCTCAGCGCTATGCCGCCCCGACCGGCGGCGTAGCTTTGGGCGCGTCGAGCGTGCTGAGACTGCCGCAATCCGATCGAAGAATACTATGTTGCTGAATGACATCGAGCTATGGATCCGAGCGCTGGGCGCCATCGCCGGCATGGCAACCCTGGCCATCGCCCTGGCGGCCATGTTCGTTTCCATCCGGCGGCCTGTGAGCCGCGAGGAGCCAGGCGCGCTGCTATGGCGCCCCCTGCCCATCCACGTGCCGCCCTGGCTGCAAGCTGCCACGCTAACAATCGGCGGGCCGCTGTTCTTCGGAGGCCTGGCGCTATACCTGTGGGGCTTGTTCTCGCTCGGCCGGATGTTTGCGCCTTCCAGCGGATTCGGCGTCCGCGTGCAAGCCGCGCACCGCCTGATCACCACGGGGCCTTATGCCCATGTCCGGCATCCGATGTACCTGGCCGTCATCGCCGCCGCCCTTGGCGGCCTGCTCTTGTATCGCACGTGGGCCGCGTTGTGCTTTGCCGTCATCATGTTCGGCCTCGCCGTCCGGGCGCGAAGAGAAGAGAGAGTCTTGTCACAGGAATTCGGTCCGGAGTGGCAAGCCTACGCCTCTCGCGTTCCAGCGTGGCTGCCGCGCTTCGGGCGAGGGCGGAGGAGCGGCGCATAGCCCCTCACCGCCACGGCGGCAGTCGCCTGAGAGCAAGGATTTCTTTTCGGCTACAATACCCCCATGCCCAATCAAAAATCCGTCCTCGTCCTCCACGGCCCCAACCTCAACCTGCTCGGCGCGCGCGAGCCGCAAGTGTACGGCACGACCACGTTGGCCGACATTGATGCGGCGCTAAAGGTTGAAGGTGAAAAATTGGGGCTTGAAGTGCGGACGTTTCAATCGAACCACGAGGGGGCGTTGATTGATGCCTTGCACGAGGCCCGGACGTGGGCGGCGGGCGTCATCATCAACCCCGGCGGCTACACGCATACCTCGGTGGCCCTGCGCGACGCCATCAGCGCCATCGGCCTCCCGGTGATCGAATGCCACCTGTCGAACACCGAGGCCCGCGAGGAATTTCGCCACAGGTCGCTCACCGCGCCGGTGTGCGTCGGCTCCATCAAAGGCTTCGGCTGGCAGTCGTATCTGTTGGCGCTGCAGGCGCTGGCATACGTCATCGCGAAGTAGCTTTGTTCAACCCGCCTGAAAACTCGGCGTGAATCACGTTTCACGTTTCACGCTTCCCGCCTCATGCTCCGCAGGGTAGAATGGCCCGCTACAGGAGCAACCCATGTCTGAACTCACCCCCATCAACTTCACTCGCGGCGTGCCCGCCGTCGAGTCCTTTCCGGTGCGCGACATCACCAAAGCCGCCGTGGCGGCCATGCTCGACTACGGCGACTCGCTGATGCAGTACGGCTCGGCCCTCGGCTTTCTGCCGTTTCGCGAATGGCTGGCCAACTGGTACGGCGTGCAGCCAAACGAAGTGCTCACCACCAACGGCTCGTTGCAACTCGTCGAGTTCCTCTCGTATCACATGATCCAGCCGGGCGACGCGGTCTATACCGAGTCGCCCACTTACGACCGCACCCTTACCCTGCTGCGCCGCCACGGGGCAACCATCGTCGGCATCCCGCTCGAAGCCGATGGCCCGGACATGGCCGCGCTGGAGGCCGCGCTCAAAAAACGCGTCCCCAAGTTCTTCTACATCAGCCCGGATTTTCAAAATCCGTCCGGCTCCACCCACTCGCTCGAAAAGCGCAAGCGCGTGGTGGAACTGGCCGAGCAGCACAACTTCTGGCTGGTGGAAGATGCGCCCTACCGCTGGCTGCGCTATCGCGGCGCGGAGCAGCCCACGCTATTCGAGCTGGCCCGCCACCGCGTGCTGCACATGAGCTCGTTCACTAAAATCATCGCCCCCGGCGTGCGCCTGGGCTACATGCTGGGCGCCGCCGAGGTGCTGGCGAAGATCGCCAAGATCGCGGAGGATACTTACATCTCGCCCGTGTTCGTGGCGCACGGCATTGCCTACGAGTGGTGCCGCCGCGGGCATCTGCCCGATCAGATCGAACTGCTGAAGAAGCTATACGCGCCCCGGCTCGATGCCTGCCTGGCGGCACTCGACAAATACATGCCCGACGCCAAACCCACCCGGCCCGATGGCGGCTTCTTCATTTCAGTGCAACTGCCGGAGGGCGCGCCCACTACTGCCGTGCGCGCGGCGGCGGCCAAACGCGCCCTCAACCTCGCCGACGGGCTGGCCTTCTTCCCCAACGGCGGCGGCGAGCGTTTTCTGCGCCTGCCCTTCTGCGCGCTCACCCCGGCGCAGATCGACGAAGGCATCGGGCGGCTGGCGGAATCGGTGAACGAAGTTCGATCCAAATAAAGCAGACCCCTCTGTTTCCTATGACTGACACCCTCCGCCCGCTCGGTAAAATCGTCCGGCTGCAAATACAGCCCTCGCCGCTCAAAGCCGGCGAGAAGCCGCACCGCACCTACGACCCCTCGCCGCTCATGGCCGTGGAGCGCCTCGCCCTCACCGCGCAGGGCGCGCTGGCACGCCTGCCTAATGGCGACGCCGTGCTGGATGTTCACCACACGGCGCATCCGCACAGCCGCAACAGCGGCGGCAAGAACGATCTGTCGGTGGGGTTCACGGCGCACTATGCCGCCATGCGCGAGCGCTTTAGCTCACACCTGACCAACGGCTGCGCGGGAGAGAATATTCTGGTTGAGACGGATAGGGTGGTGGAACTGGCTTCGCTGGCGCAGGGGTTGGTGGTGCAGCCGCAGGGCAACGCCGCCCCGGTGTGGCTGGCGGCGGCCCGCGTGGCCGCGCCCTGCGAACCGTTCACCCGTTACGCGCTGGGAGTCGCGGTCGAGGCCGCAGAGTTCAAGCAGGCGCTTCAGTTTTTGGAAAAAGGAATGCGCGGCTTCTACTTCGGCTGGGAAGGGGAAGGCGAGGTCACCGTGGCCGTGGGCGACACCGTGTGGGCGCCCTGACCCCCACGCCGACCCTCTCCCGCCCACCAACCGCACGGACAGGGGAGGAGGATCACACTTTCTTCACCACAATATCGCCAATGACGTTGGCCGCTTCGTCGCCACGGTCGGCGGCGTTGCTGAGGTGGCGATAGATTTCCCTCAGCTTCAACATCTCCACCACATCTTCCACATCCTTAGGCCCCACAAACAGCGCGGCAATGGCCTGCCGGTACACGCTCTCCACCCGGTTCTCCAGCGCCTTGGCGCGCACCGCGTGGTCGTTGGCCACGTTGGGGTGATCTTCCAGCCGCTGCACGGCTTTGTTTATTTCCTCGGCAGCGTCGGTCAGCAGCGACACCATCCGCGTCAGGTATTCGTTGGGCTTCACACCCAATATCGCCATTTCCTCGGTGGTGGTGTCCGCATAATCCAGCACGTCGTCAATGGCCCGCGACAGCGCAAAAATATCTTCGCGATCGATGGGCGTGATGAAGTTGCGGTTCAGCTCGTCGATGAGAATGCGGCGCACCTCGTCGGCGTCCTTCTCGACGCCCTTCACGCGGTCGGCCACTTCCTGCTGCGGCTCGCGCATATAAGCCTGCAACCCGTGCAACCCTTGCACGGCAAACTCCGCCTGCTTGGCCAGCAGCGGCAGGAAGATGTCGGGTTTTTTGCGGAACATCGAAAATCGTTTCATGACTTAACTCGTTTCGTTCAATAAGGCAGGGCTTGCTTTCGCCGCCCGCCGCGGTTCAATAACCCAAGCGGTGGATGATCCAGAAAATCGCCGCCCCGGCGGCCATCGTCGCCGGGATGGTGAGGAACCACGCTTGCAGCATTTCCTGGCCCACTTCCCACCGCACTTTGGAAATGCGCTCCGCCGACCCCACGCCCATAATGGCCGAACTGATCACCTGCGTGGTGCTCACCGGCCCGCCCAGCAGCGCCGCGCCGAGGATGACCCCCGTGGCGGCAATGTGGGCCGCGAACCCGTGCACCGGGCGGATGGTGTAAATGCGTCCCCCCAGCGTGCGAATAAGCCGCCACCCGCCGAGCAATGTCCCCAGCGAGATCGCGCCCGCGCTGACCACGATCACCCACAGCGGCACGGCAAACGTATTCAGCGCGCCCGAGGCCACCAGCGCCAGCGTAATGATGCCCATCGTTTTCTGCGAATCGTTTGCGCCGTGGCTCAGCGCCAGCCCGATGGACGTGAACAACTGCCCCTGCCGGAACCAGTCGTTGATTCGCGGCGTGGCTAACTGCGCCAGAAACAGGATGAGGCGCATAAGCAGGAACCCGGCGGCCATCCCCAGCGGCGGCGCGAGGAACAACGCCAGCAGCACTTTGATCAACCCGCTGAAATGCACTGCGCCCGGCCCGGCGGCCAAAATGGCCGCGCCCATCAGCCCGCCCACCAGCGCGTGCGACGACGACGAGGGCACGGCGAAGAACCACGTCACCCGATTCCAGAGGATGGCCGCCAGCACCCCGGCCAGCACCACCGGCAGCGTCACCGCCGTCGATTCGATCAGCCCCTTGCCCACCGTGGTCGCCACAGCCACCCCGAACAGAAACGGCCCGGCGAACTCGGAGAGGGCGGTGAGCGTGAGCGCCCGCCGCGGCGACATGGCCCGCGAGGCGATGACCGTGGCCACGATGCTCGAGCTGTCGTTATAGCCGTTCAGAAAATCGAACAGCAGCGCTGAGGCAATCAGAATGATTAGCATGAATCGAATAGTGTCCGGCAGATTATACAGCCTATGGCGCAAGCATCGCCGCGCTGCCCTGCGCCGTCTTCAGCCGCCGGCCCGTATCGGCCACGTACCAGCCCACCTCCACCGGGCCGCTCGCCGTCAGCGGCGCCGTGAGCGACACGTATTGGCCCTGCACCCACAGCGAAGTCGGAGTGTCGCCGCGCGAGTCGTATTGCGCCGCCACCTGCCCATCCGCGCCGAGGACGTGAACGAACAGCGTATAGTCGGTGTCCGTTTGCGCCAGCGCCTGCCAGTGCAGGGTGATGGATGAGTCGTCGCGATCGTAGCCGATCAGTTTGAATAGATCGCCAAACGTGATGGCCGTCGGATGATCCGGCCGGGGGGCAGTGAACTGGCGGGGAACGGGTGCGACGGTGACGCGTCCGATGCCATAGCCGTTCACCGTGACGCTGTATTCGCCGGGAGCCGTGTCACGCGGGACGCGCGGCGCGTGCCGATCCACTACCACCTCGCCCAACTGCCATTGGCGGGTGGGGTACGTGCCGTGCGCCGGGTCGCCGGATTCGAGCTGCGTCTCGCCCAGCTTCACCGTGAGCGGCGTGTCGGCAGGGGAGGCGGCCTGCCAGCGCAGCGTGAAGGGCAGCGGCTCGCCGGGGCGCACGCCGGCCGGGGGTGGATCAAAGCCAATGAGGTTGAGGGGGCCAACGCTCGCGACGGGCGGCATGGGCGATTGCGGCTCGCCGCGTGGGAGGGCCACCGGCCCCACGGCAGCGTAAGCGGCGGCGTCACCGGCCTCCGTCAGGTTGGGCAGGGTGGCGGCTGCGCCCGGCGAAAATATCGTCATCATTAAATTGTATTGGCCGGGCGGTGTGCCAAGCTCAATCGGAATTTTGATCCGCATCAAAATGGTTTCGCCCGTTTGCCACTGCTCGGCAAAGTACGAGTCGTTGAAGCCCTGCGCCCAGTGGTAGCCGCCGGAGTCGACGAGGTCGGCCACGAGGCGATAGTCGGGGCGGTCGGGCGGGTTGAGCACTTGCAGGCGGAAGTCGTACACGCCGGGGGCGGCGAGGCGATAGCCGGTGAGGGCGACGAGGTTGCCGAAGTTGCCGGCTGCAGGGATGAAGTCCGGCAGCAGCGGCGGAGTGTCAAAGCGGTAGGCGCGGAAGTCGGGCGTGCCATCGGGGCCAAGCGGCGCGGCGGCGGGCGTCCACTGGTCAATCCACTCTTGCGGCGGCGGCGCAGAGTGAGGGAACACGTACAGCGCGCCCCCACCCCGGCCCTCCCCCGTCTGCTCCGCAGACAAGGGAGGGAGAGCGAGGGCGTTGCCGCCGGTGAACCAGCGGAAGGCGGGGTAGTCGCGGGCGAGGTAGGCCACGGTGGGGTGGCGATAGTGAATGGCGGAGAGGTAAATGTTAAGGTCGCGCGTGTCGGTGCGGTTGAGCCAGCGTGCGGCGTTGACGAGGTCGGTATCGTTGTCGTAGTAGAGGCTGGGCGCGTTGGCCCACTGGTTGAAGTAAGCGAGGCCGGTGGAAAGAGTGCCGAAGAGGAGGGCGGCAGTGAAGAATGAACAATGAATAATGAAAAATGAAAAATGGGGAGTGAGGCGGGGAGCGGGAGGTGCGGCGCGTGACGCGGGAGGTGTGACACGTGACCCGTGAGGCGTGATGCGTGACCAGTAATGGCTAACCGCCAACCGCCAACGACCAACGACCAGCGACCACCAACCAGCGACCAACGACCAACGACCAACCACCGGCAACCAACGACCCACCGCCGTGAGGCCAATGGCTGGGAAGATCGTGAGCAACGGCAACAGTCCCATCGAGCGCACGTTGGAGGGGAACACGTCGTGCACCGAGAGGGCGGTGGGGAGGAGGAAGGTGAGACTGGAGGCGAGGAGGAAGAGGGAGGGGAGAGAAGAGAAGAGAGAAGAGGGAGGGGAGAGGAGGGAGGAGAGCAGAGAGCGGCGCGAAGGAAGGAGGCGCGTCAGGGTGAGGAGGAGGCCGAGGAGGAAGAAGAGGCCGAGCAGCGGGCCGAAGATGGGGCGGCCCGGAATGTTGAAGCGGTCATACGGTTCGCCGGAGAGGAAGATCGTGCCCGCCGCGCCGGTGAGACCTTTGAGCAGCAGGTTGCCCTCGCCGGGGCGCGGGGTGAGTTGGCTGACGCGGGTGAAGAAGGCTTCGGGATGTTGAATAAAAAACCATCCAAGCGGGGCAAAGACGATGGCGGCGGCGAGAGCGAATGCAAGTAGGGGCGTGTAGGACGCCTGAAGTTCGGCGGGGGGTGGGCGTCGAGTGAACCGTTGCAACACCCAAACGACGAGGGCGATAGCAATCGGGATCGGGAACAGCCGCGCGGCGAGGTAGGTGTACGCGGCGAGGCCGGTGAACGCTCCGGCTAATGCCATATTCACCGCCGAGTTCGCAGAGAGCGCGGAGGTCTTTTCTCTTTCCTTATTCTTCGCTTCCTTCGCGCCTTCGCGGTTCAGAAGCCTCATTCCCCGAAACAGAAATCCCACCGCCAGCCCCTGCATAAACGGCTCGGTAGTGGCCCGCTCGCCGTAGCGCGACCAGACGAGGTGCATGAACGTGAACGACAGGATGGCGGCGGCAAAGGCGGCAGTCCACGCCGAGTCGGGTTCGTCCCACAGCAGTTGCCGCGCGGCAAAGTAGCAGGCGGCAATGCCCAGTACGCCGTACACGGCGGCGGTGAATTGCAGCGCGAAGATGGACGAGCCGATGGCTTTGAAGACGAGCGCGGCGGAATAAAAGAACAGCACCTCTTTGCCGGTGTAAGCGGTGATGAACACCCCGCGCCAGCCCTCGAAGGCGATGCTATTGGCGAGGATGGCGTTGGCGGCGAAGTCGTAGTGCAGGCCCGGCGGCACGGCGCCGAGAAGATGGAAGCGGAGGAAGGCCCCGGTCAGCACGGCGAGCAGGGCAAGGGTGGTCGGGCGGAAGAGGCGTTGGCGAAGCACGGCGGGGCGGCTCATCGGGCAGGGTTGGGCCGGATTGTAACATGGCGGCCTCGCGCGGAAACGGGTAGCCGAATGCGAGCGGCAGAACGACAAGGCTTATCAACTGTCGCCGATAACCGCCATCACCCCCGGCTCCGTCAGTTGCCGGTACATGTCGTTCATGCGCTCGGCAGGATACGGCAAATCGTTATCGAGCCACCACGTCAACAACGCCATAAACGAACTGACGAGGTAATGGGCCAGCACGTCCGGCGGCACCAACCCTTTCCTCTTGCCCGACGACTTCAGATGCTCACGAAGGAGGGCCGCCAGATACTTGTGGATGTGCGCCAGCATGACGTTGCCGCCTTGTTTCCCGGCCAGCGCCTTGTAAAGCCGGTGCTGACTTTGAGCGTGCTGAAACATCATCAGGCTTAGACTCCACGGCCCCTCATCGGTGGCGGGCTGGCTCAGCAAGTGCTGTTCAAACTGCGCCCGCAGAGTCTCAAAATCGCTAAGAAACAAATCCTCTTTATCTTGAAAGTGCGCGTAAAAGGTGGATCGCCCCACGTTGGCCCGGTCAATCACGTCCTGTATGGTCACCGCGTCGTAGCCTTTTTCTAAGATAAGCGCCAATAGCGCCTCCTGTAAAAGTTGGCGCGTGCGTTGGATGCGTCGATCTATAACTTTTTTGCCCATCGTCGGACCTCCTTGTTTCTGAACAAATTGCAGCGTAGCGTTCAGTATTGAACGTTTTGGGGCAACTTGGTTGTTGACACACAGTCCATCAGCTAGTACAAATAGAACATCGTGTTCGGAAACATATACATTGTACATCAGACATAGCCAGGAGCAAGAGGCGCTTCAGACTCCAACCATGCTTCACTTTCACCATCACCCACCATCCCCGCACCGGACGCCCGAGACCGGCGGCGCTGTCATTCATTGGGCGCAAGTTTATGATGCCTTGTTTGATCGAATTTTGCAGCCCAGCGAGGCCAGCATTCACGCTCTGGCGCAGGTGAAACCGGGCGACCAAGTGCTCGACGTGGGCTGTGGCCCCGGTCGTCTGACCCTCGCCGCGCAACGCTGGGTGGGGCCGACGGGCGAGGCGCAGGGCATTGACCCTTCGCCGGAAATGATTGCCACGGCCCGGCGCAACGCGGCGCAGGCGGGACTGGCCGTCAAATTTCAAGTGAGTCGGGTAGAAGGTTTGCCCTTCCCGGACGCAACCTTTGATGTGGTCGTAAGCCGGTTGGTGATGCATCACTTGTCCGGCGACCTCAAACAGCGAGGCCTGGCCGAGATGCGGCGCGTGTTGAAACCAGGCGGGGTGTGCCTGGCCGTAGATTTCGAGCCACCGACGGCTCCCTTTTTGCGGTTGGCGGTGTGGCATTTCTTAAGCCCCGGCATGACCAAGATTGACGTTCGAGACTATGTGCCCCTGTTGACCGAGGCCGGCTTTGCCGAGGTAGAAACGGGCCCCACCGGCTCTAAGTTTCTGTCGTTCGTTAGAGGCCGATCACCGGAAATATCCAATTTACTAATCAATAAGGAAAACACCCAATGAACCATTCGCTCCAAAAAACTCAAGCAACAAACACTTACGCCAGATCATCGTTGGTCAGTATCACCCTGACGGCGATCATCACCACCCTCCACCACGCCCATGGGGTAGGCGCGTATCTGCTCGTTCCGGGAGCAGTCATGATCCTGCTGCCCTCCCTGCTCATGCTGTGGTTTAAGCGCGCAGGGAATAAAGTCGCCCTGTGGGCCTATGGCTTGCTCAACGCCTTTATCATTGTCGGCCTCGGCTTCGGGGACGGCTTTCTGGATCACACCGTGCGGTTCAGCAAAGCGTTGGCCTACAACGTGCTTCTGCCCCTGCACGGCGGAGACCCGAAGGTGGTGGAGCAGGTCTTTTCACTTTTGCCGCCCGCCAACGTGGATGTCTTTCTCGAAAGCACCGGCGTCCTCACGTTCATCGTCAGCCTGTTTGCGCTGTACTTTGCCTACAGATTCATCAAAGGAACATTGAAAAATGACGCACTCAAATAACTCAAGCGGCTTCATTCAATTCAAGCAGGTCTCCAAATGGTTCGAGTCGGGGGCCGGGCGGTTTGAAGCGCTCAAAAACATTGACCTCGGCATCCGTCAGGGCGAGCTTGTGGCGATTGTGGGCAAATCCGGCAGCGGCAAATCTACGCTGTTGAACATGCTGACCGGCATTGATCACCCCAGTCAGGGCGCGGTCACCATCAACGCCACCGAAGTTCACACGTTGGACGAAAGCCGCCTGGCGACGTGGCGCGGGGCCAACATCGGCATTGTGTTCCAATTCTTTCAACTCATTCCCACCCTCAGTATTTTAGAGAACTTACTGTTGGCGATGGATTTCGTAAACGTCATCCCGAAAAAGGAGCGTCGGCAACGCGCCGAGTCGTTACTGGCGCAGGTGGGCATTGCACCCCACGCCGGCAAGTTGCCCGCCGCATTATCGGGCGGCGAACAACAACGGGCGGCCATCGCCCGCGCGCTGGCGAACGACCCTCCTATTTTGGTCGCCGACGAGCCAACCGGCAACTTGGACAGCAAAACGGCTCTCGCTATTCAAACCTTATTTGTTGAATTGGTGGGCAGCGGCAAAACCGTTATTGTGGTGACCCACGAAAACGTAACGGACGTTGCCTATAATCGCATCATTACGCTTAACGATGGCGCCATTGTTGGCGACAAGCAGGACTTGTTATGAACATCAAATTAAAAAAAGCCTTGAGCGACCTCACCACCCACCCGGGCCGCACCGCCCTGGTGATTCTGGCCCTGGTCATCGGCCTGTGGGGAGTCGGGTCTATTTTGGTGTCGTATGCGGTGTTGAGAAATGACCTGAACGAGAACTACGCGCGAACGAATCCCGCCCACGTCGTCATGACTTCCCAAAACTTTGACCGCTTGGACCTGGCGGCGTTTAGAAATCGGCCCGGCATCGCCAGCGCTGAATTCCGCAACCTCTCCTTCCAACGCATCGAAGTCTTTCCCGATCAATGGATTCCATTGTGGGTCTTTGGCGTGGAAGATTTCAACAACTTCAATCTGGCACAGTTCTACAATGAAGAAGGCAACAGGGTCCCCGAGCCGGGCACGATGTTGATTGAACGCGACGGGCAGAACGTCTCGGATTTGAAGATTGGAACACTGGCGCGGGTTCGCGTCGGCGGCCAAACGATCGAAGTGCCCATCACCGGCATCGCCTTTGATCCCGCCCAGGCCCCGGCCACGCAGGACGCTTTCATCTACGCCTATGTGGACAAAAAAACGTACGCCGCCATCACCGGCGAGCCGGCCAATCAGCGTTTGATTTTTCGTTTAGAGAACGTCACCACCAAACAAGACATCCAGACCATCGCCAATACGATTGTGGATGAGTTTGAGCAATTGGGCATCACCGTGGAGACGGTGAGCATTCCCAAGCCCAATGAGCACCCGCACCAGTTTCAATTGAATACGTTGCTCGCTTTGCAGGGGAGCATCGGGGGCCTGGCCTTTCTCATGGGCGCGGTTTTGGTGTCGCAATTGATGAGCGCCATTCTCACCCAGCAAGTCCGGCAAATTGGCGTGCTCAAAGCCATTGGCGCCTCACGTTGGGGGACGCTCAAAATCTATTTGGCGATGGTGCTTATCTTTGGCGCAGTGTCGAGCGCCATCGCCATCCCGCTGGCGGTGATGACAGGATACGCCTTTGCCGAGTTTGTGGCGAACACCATCAACTTTGAAGTGCTCACCACGACCCTGCCGCTCGCCGTGTATGTCTATCTCATCGTCGCCGGTTTATTGTTGCCCATCCTGGTATCGCTTCCGGCCCTGCTGAAAGGGGTCAATGTCTCTGTGCAGGATGCGTTATCCGACTACGGTATCCGGCCAGACCGGTCCGACTCAGCGGCAGTCGCTCGACTGCCTTTGTCGAATAGTCTGATTCTGGCGGTGCGAAATACCCTGCGCCGCCGAAAACGCCTGGCCGTCACCGTGGCCACAATGGCGCTCGGCGTGGCGATCTTCAGCACCGGGTTTAATGTCCGGCAAGCCCTCATCGTGTTTTTGGCGGAAAACCGAAATTCCATGAAGCATGATGTTCAGGTGGTGCTTAAAAATCAGATTCCGTTGGAGCAAGCCCTGGCGCCATTTAGCTCCGTGAGCAACATCAGCCGCGTTGAAGCGTGGAATGGCGGCCGCGGCCGTCTTCAATCGGGAAGAATCTCAACCACCAGCGGCATTGGCGTGGTGGCCCTGCCCTATGACACCGATCTCGCTCTCTGGGAGGTCATCGAAGGGCGCTGGCTGGCAGCATCGGACGAGACCGAGATCGTGATGAATCAAATCGCGGCCGAGACCTTTGGCGATCCCGTGGTGGGCGAGCATTACACAATTGACATCAAAGGGAAACTGGTGAACGCGAAATTGGTGGGCATCGTCAAAGAATTTGAAGTCGCCAAAATCTACATGGACAAAGACCGTTACGACGCGCTGGTGAACCCCGGCCATTTGGTTAACAGTTTGATGTTTGTGGCCCAAGACAAAGACTACAAGCAGATTATCGCCTTGAAAAAGGACATCGAGAATGCGATTGCGTCGTCGGATTTAGATATCCTCTATGTTCTGTCGCAAGCCGAACGCGCGGAAATTATTTTCAACCACCTCAACATCATCCTGACCCTGATCGTTTTTCTGTCGTTGTTGGTGCTGGTGGTCGGTGCGCTGGGCATGGCCTCCGCGACGGGTATCAACATCATGGAGCGCACCCGCGAAATCGGGGTGCTGCGCGCCATTGGCGCGACGCCCAAAATGATCTACGGCTTGTTCGTGGCCGAAGGTATGGTGGTGAGCGTCGTCAGCATTCTTGTGGGGTTGTTGCTGGCCTGGCCGCTCAGTATCGCCGCTTCGGCGTTCTTCGGCGACTTGATCTTGGGAAACGGAGTCCCGCTTGACTTCGCCTTCAGCAATCCTGGCTTTGGCATCACGCTCGTCGTCACCCTGGTCTTTGGCTGGTTAGCCAGCCGGGTTCCGGCGCGCCGGGCTATTACCGTCTCAACGCGGGAGGCGATTGCGTATGAATAAGGATTTTGAGCCGGGCACAACGGACCCTTTGGCCCCCAGCGTAGGTCGGGCGTAGGTTTGGCGTAGGCTGTTAGACAAGGCGAAACATAATGTCTGTGATATTCTAACGCTCAGAAGGGTACAAAGCCTCTTCTTCTCCTCCTTTGAGAGAGCCAGGGTCGGCGTCCCTGGCTCTCGCGATTTAAGGGCAACGGGGGAGTTCATCCGCCGTTTTCATCGCCCGCTCCACTGACTGTTATAATCCCCCGGCGTGAACCGCCTCGCCCGCAACGCCTCGCTCATCATGGCCGGTTTTGTGGCCGCCAATCTCCTCGGCCTGCTCCGGCAGGTCATCATCAACCACACCTTTGGCACCTCGGCAGCACTGGATGCCTACTTTGCCGCCTTTCGCGCCCCCGATTTGCTGTTCACCGTCATCGCCGGCGGCGCGCTGGGGTCGGCCTTCATCCCCATGTTTGGCGGCATGTTGGCCGAAGGCGAGGGCGGCCCGGCTCGCGCGTGGCGGCTGGCGAGCGCCGTTCTCAACAATTTGCTGCTGGCGCTGTGCCTCATTGCCGCGCTGGCCGCAGTGGCCGCGCCGGTGCTGGTGCGCACGCTCCTCGCCCCCGGATTTCCGCCCGCGCAGCAAGCTCTCACGGCGGCGCTCATGCGCGTGATGCTACTCTCGACGATCATCTTCGGCGTCAGCGGGTTGCTGATGGGTGTCCACAACGCCCACCATCATTTTCTCTCCCCGGCCATTGCGCCCATCCTTTACAATCTCGGCATCATAGGCGGGGCGTTGATGGCGCAACGCGAGCAAGCACGCGGCCTGCCCCTGCAGGGGGTGTACTGGCTGGCGTGGGGCGTGGTGGCCGGGGCGGCCATGCACCTGCTGGTGCAACTGCCCGCGCTGGTGCGCCATCGCCCGCGCTACTCCCTCGCCCTCGACTGGGCCGACTCGGCGGTGCGGCAAGTGGGCAAGCTTATACTGCCGCGCATGTTCGGGCTGGCCGTGTGGCAGATAAATTTTTGGGTTAACGTGGCTATTGCCTCCACCCTGCCCTCAGGCAGCCTCTCGGCGCTGACTATCGCCTTCCAGGTTTTTACGTTTCCGCAGGCGGCCATCGCCCAGGCCATCGCCACCGCGGTGTTCCCCACATTCTCCGCGCAAGCGGCGCGGGGCGAACGCGAGGCGCTGGGCCAAACGCTCACCACTGCCCTGCGGCTCACGCTGTTTTTGGCCCTGCCCGCCACGGCGGGCATGCTACTGCTGGGCAAGCCGATCATCGCGCTGGTGTTCGAGGGCGGGCAGTTCACGGCGCAGTCCACCGCGCTGGTGGCGTGGGCGCTGGCGTGGTACGGCGTGGGGCTGGTGGGCCACTCGGTGGTGGAAGTGGTGACCCGCGCCTTTTACGCGCTGAAAGACACGCGCACACCGGTGCTGGTGGGCGCCGGGGCGATGGCCCTCAACGTGATCTTCAGCCTGACCTTCACTCGTGCCTTCACTGTGTGGGGCTGGCCGCCGCTCGGCGGGCTGGCGCTGGCGAACTCGCTGGCCACGGCCATTGAAATGATGGGGCTGGTGATACTGTTGGTTGGGTCGAGGAGCGAGGTCGGCGCGCGGGGAATCCCACTCAACGGCCCCTCCCTCCTCGCCAGCGTGAGCCGTGCTGCTGCCGCCTCGGCGGTCATGGCCCTCGCCGTGTGGGCTTGGGCGCGATGGCTCCCCTCGCCCACGTGGCTCGCCGGCCTCGGCGGTGCGGCAGTGGGGGCCGCGGTATATTTTGCGCTGGCGTGGACGCTGAGGAGCGAGGAGATGGGGAGGCTGTTGAGGGAAAGAGGATAGTTGCCCGGGCTAGCCCGGGCAGTGACAAACCGTGATATAAACGAAGGTATGAGAACAAACTTCGTGGAACGCAAAAGCAAACTACAAGACCTGGACAGGTCGTTCGACTTGCAATTCTGGCAGGCGCAAACGGCGCAAGCCCGTTTTGACGCGGCCTGGGAACTCATCGTCCACGCCGCGAAAGTGAAAGGGCGCGATGTTCGTCAACTCCGACTTCAGCGATCTGTTGAGAATTTTCAACGCCAACAACGTTAAGTATTTGGTAATTGGCGGGTCTATGGGCGTGCCTCCCGTCCGCGCGGATGTACTGATGGGCATTCCTGGCGTGCAGTTCGAGGAATGTTGGAGCAGACGAGTTGAAGCGGATTTTGACAGCCTGAAAGTCAACTTCATATCAAAGGCTGATTTGATTGCCGCCAAACGCGCCTCTGGACGACCGCAGGATTTGATTGACGCCGATTTGCTCTCGCAAAGTTAGCGATATAATGAGTTTGGCAAAAGGAGCGCGCATGGCATACACCCCTTCTTATCAGGTTAATGTCGAAAAACAAAACGTCGTTGTCCGCTTTCGGCGCGACATGATTGACCAGATCGCGCTGGGTAAATTCCTCGATTATCTGGAACTCGAATCCATCCGCAAGCGCAGCCAATTGACCGAGGAGCAGGCCGCCGCGCTGGCAGGCGAAATTGACCGCTCGGTTTGGGAGAGTATTGAATCCGCATTCACGGAGACTTAAGCGTGGCGCGGGTAGTGGTGGATACGAATATCCTTTTCTCGGCGCTCATAAGCGCCGAGTCTGCTTTTGCTGAGGCGTTGCTACGTTCGGAGCATGAGTTTTTCGTGTGCGAGATGACCCTTGTGGAAATTTTCAAACACAAAGAGAAACTCGTCAAAGCCGCCCGAATCTCCGAGGACGACATGGCACGCCTGTATCACATCCTGCTCCGGCGCGTTACGGTCTATAAGGAAGACCTGATTGCTCCCGAACACCGCAAATCGGCTTATGCATTGTGCCGCGATGTGGACGAAGCGGACACGCCGCACGTTGCTCTGGCGTTGGAGCTGGATGCGCTGCTGTGGACTGGCGACAAGCGACTCAAAGGCGGGCTGGAGAACAAGGGTTTCCAGCGATTCTTTGAGCCAGGGGAATACCGATAGGCGCGGCGGTGGGGGTCGCCGTCTATTTCGCGCTGGCGTGGGCGCTGAGGAGCGAGGAGATGGGGACGCGGTTGAGCTGTGTTTTTCGGAACCCGCTCTACGCTTTGGCGAACAACTCCTGTAGAGCGAACTCGAATCCGGGGAACGTGGGCGAGGTGAGAGTGTCGCTCTCGGCAAGATGGGCATCGGTCTGATACGTCTCGCCGTCGAGCAATAACACGTCGAGTGTTCTGGCATCGGGGTCGATAATCCAGTATTCGGGAATGCCCGCCAGCGCGTATTCTTCCCCCTTCACCTTGCGATCTTTATTCGCATCGCCTTCCGAAACGATTTCGACGACCAGATCGGGCACGCCCCAGTATTTGCCGATGCGGTCGGCGTGCGCGGCCGCCATGAAGATAATGTCAGGTTCGCGGATTTTGCCCGGCCACAGACGCACCGGCAATGGGGAGTAGCGTACTTGCCCAAGTTTGTGCTGTGTGACAAAAGCAAACAGGGCCGTCACGAGACGCAATGAAATAAGTTGATGAAATTCCGTAGGCATCGAGGCGATCTCCAGATTGCCGTTTGAAAGTTCGACAATACCACCGCGTTCGGAGATGGGGTAATAGTCGGCTTCAGTCCATTCGCCGGCGGCAGGAAAGAAGTCAACCAGAGTGCGGATGATGGGGGGTTCTCGCGTTGCCATATTTCACCTTGGCTGAATTATAGCCAAGTCTAATTCATCCGCCAAACGCCATTCGTCCGGGTCAGCTTCAATTCGGTGAGCGCCGTTGACCCATCGAGCCGGGTGGCCGTCACCACCGCGCTGTCGCCATCCAGGGCAATGCGCTGGGGCTCGTACCCCGACTCAAGCGCCACGCGGGTCAACAAAAGGTAGTCGTGCGCCAGCGGGTCGGCGGCAAAATCGCCGTGCGCCTCCAGCACCGCATTCACCGCCTCGAGGCAGCGGCCCGTCGTCGCCGGGTCGCCCTCATTGATCGCCCGCCCCGCCCGCACCAGCAGCGTTTCGAGCGCGATGTTCTCCGGCGCGGCGGGGTGGCGGCTGTAGTCGGCGGTGATGTCGCGGCGCACCGCTTGCTCAATATCTGGAATCCACGCCGTGAGAAAATAGGCCGAGGGATCGTCGGCCTGCTGGTAGCGGCGCACCGTGTCGTAGTAATCAATCGTGTCGGCAATATCGGTCTGCCAGCGCGCGTCGGGCGGCAGCGCGCCCAGAGATGCCAGCCAGTCCGCCTCCAACTCGTCGAGGCCTTTGTTGTACGTCAGGCGCAGCCCGGCGTCGAGCATGGCGCTGTCCTTCGGCGCCGGCTGGAACGCGCTAAGCAGAGTCGCAAAACGATCCCAGCCAAACGTGTCTACAAGGTACGTGATGAAAGCCGCGCCCTCGAGGTAGCCCGTCTCGTGCTGCGAGCTATAAAAATCGTCGGCCAGCGGACGCAGCGGAATGTAGCGCGTCTGCGCCAGCAGCCCTGCCACGCGTGGCGCGAACGGCTCATATTTGAAGTGGCCTCCGGCCACATAGGTCGCCAGCCCTTCAGTAATCACCGCCGGACGCGTCCCGCCCATCTGCCTGTCCAGCACGTGCGCGCTCTCGTGCCTGAACACATTCTCCAGCCCGCCCCCGGCGTAATCGCGATCGAGATACGAGATCGTCACCGTGTCGGAGGCGAAGCCGCCGTGACCCAGCAGCCGGTTGATCAGATTGAACGTCAGCTTCGAACTCAGCTCGCGCCCCATCCCGGCTTCCACAAACGTGATGGCTTCATCGGCGGCGGCTTCGATGGAAGCAATGTCGCGCTCGGCGGCCGTGCCGGAGATGTAGCGGAACACACAGCACGCGCTCTCGCTCGTCAGCCAGTGCGCGCTCTGCTCCACCGGCGGCTCGGCGGCGCGCGGCAACAGCGTCAGCGGCACCGTCAGCACGTTGTTCGCCGTGTCCTCGTCGCCGATCTGAATCTCGTCGGTGGGGTCGAGCACCACCGTCAGCGTTTGCGCGCCCGCCAGCCCGGTCGTGTCCCACACCCACGTAAACGTCGCCTCCAGCCGCCCGCCCAGCCCGTACGCCCCGGCGCGCACCTGCGACAATTCCTTGCCCGCCGCCGGGTCGCCCAGATACACCGCCACCGGGAACCCGCTCAACCCCTTGTGGCCGCCATCGTGCGCGAACACCTCAAAGCTCACCACGTCGCCCGAATACAGCACCGGCTCCGGATGGATCAGCACATCGCCCGGGGAAATATACAAGTCCGTGGGCGTGGCCGGGGTCGCTAACGTCGGGGAAACGGTGGGGCGTGGCGTGGCCGTGGGCAGCGCCGTGGCGGTGGGATACGGGGTGGCTGTGGGAAGCGGCACCGGTGTTTCCGTTATCGCCACGGGAACCAGCGTGTTGCACGCCAGGGCCAAAGCGGCCAGCAGAATCAACAGAGTCAACAGTCGGCGCATGAGAGCGATTGTAGCACGCGGAAAGGCCGAGCCGACAACGGCTATAATTGGCCCATGCCGCCGAAGCCCGTAGAAGCACAAACTTGAATCGTCGCTTTCTCCTCTCCGCCTTGCTCATCGCCGTCATCGGTCTCGGCCTCGCGCAGTCATTCCCGCCCCTCGCCTATTCCCTCACCGGCGAAGAGCAGCCCCTCTCGCAAGTGCGCGGCCTGCTCGACCTCGCCGCCGACGCCGCCCGGCCCCGGCCCGACCTGCGCCCGGACGTGCCCGTCCGCGAAGCCAATGTGAACCCCTATGGCATCAATACCTTTTTGCAAGAGGAAGTGGAACCGGCCAAACGTGAGAAGCAAGTGCAGCTCATCGCGGCGGCGGGCTTCCACTGGCTGCGGCAGGAGTTCCCGTGGTACGACATTGAAATCCACGGCAAGGGCGACTTCGAGGATCGGCGCAACCCTGCGCCGGTGAGCGCGTGGGCCAAATACGATAACATTGTGGGCCTCGCCGACAAGTACGGGCTGGAGATCATCGCCCGGCTGTCGTCAACGCCGGAGTGGGCGCGCACCCAGGTGACCGGCTCCTTTGCCCCGCCCGATCACTATTCCGACTTTGCCGATTACGCCGCCGCCGTGGCCCAACGCTACCGGGGGCGGGTGACCCACTTCCAGGTTTGGAACGAGCCTAACGGCAACGGCGAATGGGGCAACCAGCCGGTGGACCCCGAAGCCTTCACCCGCCTGCTGTGCGAAACGTACGCCCGGCTCAAGGCCGTCGATCCGAACATTGTGGTGCTGGCTGCCGCCCTCACACCCACCAATGAACTGACCGGCGACAACCTCAACGAGTTCGTGTACCTCCAGCGCATGTACGACGCGGGCGCGGGCAAGTGCTTCGACGTCATGTCGGCGCAGGGCTACGGCCTGTGGAGTGGCCCCACCGACCACCGCCTCAACCCCATTACCGTGAACTACAGCCGCCCGCTTTACCTGCGCGACATCATGGTTCGCAACGGCGACGCCGCCAAAGCCATCTGGATCAGCGAAATGAACTGGAACACCGTGCCGCCGGACTCCGGCCTGCCGCCGGACTATGGCCGGGTGACGCTGGAGCAGCAGGCCCGCTTTGCCCCCATGGCTTACGAGCGCGCCAAAAAAGAGTGGCCGTGGATCGGCGTCATCGCCTTCTGGTATTTCAAACGCGCCGGCGACTCCGAGAAGAACCAGACGTGGTATTACTTCCGCATGGCCGAGCCGGACTTTACCCTGCTGCCCGTGTACAATTCGATGAAAGCGTATATTGCGGGACACCCTTATAAGCCCTGATTCCACCCAC
Source organism: Chloroflexota bacterium (assembly GCA_016213135.1). Taxonomy (GTDB): domain Bacteria; phylum Chloroflexota; class Anaerolineae; order Anaerolineales; family VGOW01; genus VGOW01. Next base: position 34,744 of record JACRBQ010000013.1, read on the forward strand.
ATCCGTGCTCTCCGTGTTCTCCGTGGTGAAAAAAACTCTCGTCCTCCTCACTCTCCTCCTCGCCGCCTTCCTCCGCTTCCACCGCCTCGGCGCGCAATCGTTCTGGAACGACGAGGGCAACAGCGCGCGGCTGGCCGAGCGCAGCGTGGGCCTCATCCTCGCCGGGGCCGCGGGCGACATTCACCCGCCCGGCTACTATTTGCTCCTCGCCGCGTGGCGCGCCGTTGCCGGGCAGAGCGAGTTCGTCCTGCGCGGCCTCTCGGCTCTCGCCGGCATCCTCCTCGTCGCCCTCGTCTACCGCCTCGGCAAACAATACTTCGACGAGCCTGCCGCGCTCGCCTCAGCCTTCTTCGCCGCCATCCACCCGGCCCTGATCTATTACAGCCAGGAAGCGCGGATGTACGAGCTCGTCGCCGCCCTCGCCGCCGCCGCCTTCCTCGCCATGACCCAGTGGCTCATCGCTTCGCGAAACGCCACGCGAAGCGTCCAAACCCCAAACCCCCAATTCATCCTTCATCCTTCATCCTGCGTAGCAATCATTCTGATCACTGCCCTCGGCCTCTACACCCACTACTCCTTTGCCTTCGTCCTCATCGCCCTCAACCTCACCGCCCTCGGCGGCATGCTGGCCCACCGCGCCCGCCCCACCCTCGCCGCCCCACGCCCCGCGCCCCTCGCCCCCCGCATCGCTCTCTGGTTCCTCCTCCAACTCCTCGCCCTCGCCCTCTTTGCCCCGTGGCTGCCCACCGCCCTGCATCAACTCGCCACCTGGCCCTCCGCCCGCGAATACCACTCGCTGATCGACTCCCTCCTCGGCGTGGGGCGCTGGCTCACCCTCGGCCCCACGGCAGACACCTCCTCGGCGTGGGCGGCGTTGCTCGGCGCGGCCATTCTCATCGGGATGGGCCTCCGCCGCCGGGGGCAAACCATTACCCCGCTGCTCTGGCTGCTCGTCCCCGCCGGCCTCACCCTGGGCTTCGGGCTGTTCTCGCCGGCCTTCGCCAAATTCCTCATCATCGCCGTGCCCGCCCTGTGCTTGCTCATGGGCAACGGGCTGGCCGCCCTGCGCAATTCACAATTCACAATTCACAATATCCAATACTCAAAATTCAAAATTCAAAATTCAAAATTCATCATTCTCGCCGCCGCCCTGCTCCTCGTCCCCACCGCTCTCTCCCTGAACGATCTCTATTTCAACCCGGCCTTTGCCCGCGCCGACTATCGGGGCATGGCCGCCGCGCTCGACTCCATCGCCAAACCCGGCGACGCCATTTTGCTCAACGCCCCCAACCAGTGGGAAGTGTTCACCTACTACCACCGCGACACGAGCAACGTCTTCCCCGTGGCCCGCGCCCGCCCGCTCGACGTGCCCGGCCAAACCGCCGAGTTGGAACGGATCGCCGCGACGCACGATCGCCTCTTCGTCCTCTACTGGGGCGACGCGCAGTCCGACCCCGACCGGGTGATCGAAACGTGGCTCAACGCCCACACCTTCAAAGCCTACGACCAGTGGCACGGCGATGTGCGGCTTGCGGCTTACGCCGTGCCGCGCGCCGCCGCGCAATCGCAGCACACCGTCAACGTCACCTTCGGCGATCAGATCACGCTGGTCGGCTACACCCTCAACCAGTCCGCCTTTGCCCCCGGCGACATTTTGCAGCTCACACTCTTCTGGCGCGCCGAGCAGCCGATCGACACGCGCTACAAAGTATTCGTGCATCTGGTGGGCGATCCCTCGCAGCCGCCCCCCGCCCAGCACGATGGCGAACCCGGCGGCGGGCTGGCCCTCACCACGGCATGGCAGCCCGGCCTCGTGGCGCCCGACAACCACGGCGTATACCTGCCCCTCGACCTGCCCTCCGGCGACTACACCCTCGTCGTCGGCCTCTACCGGCTGGATGACGGGGCGCGGCTGACAACAGACAACGGGGACAGTGTAGTGCTGCAGACGATCACCATGAGTCAAAGATGACCCGGGACGAAGGACGAAAGACGAAAACCGTGAGGCGCGCCCTTCGTCTCACGAAGCGGCCATTTTCCACGCGCGGCGGCCATTTGGCATTGCTCGCCTCCGCGCTGTTCGCGGCCATGTACCTCTTCACCGCCCTGCCGCGCGTCTTCTATCCCTACGACCTCGACTTCATCGAAGACAGCATGCTCATGCAATCGCTGCGTTTCGCGCAGGGCATGCCGGTGTACATTGCCCCCACCGCCGACTTCGTGCCCCACGTGTACATGCCGCTCTACTCGTGGCTGGGCGGTCTCGCCTTCCGGCTGGCAGCTCCCGGCTTTGCGCCCCTGCGCCTGCTCTCGCTGGCCGCCACCCTCGGCATTGCCGCGCTCCTCTATTACATCGCCCATCGCGAAAGCGGCCAACGCCGGCTGGCCTTTGCCTGCGCCGCGCTCTACCTCGGCGGCTACCGCATCAGCGGCTTTTGGTACGAACTGGCCCGCGTCGATTCCCTCGCCGTGTTCCTCTCCCTCTGCGGGTTGGCGTTGGCAATCTACCACAACGGCTCCACTGCTCGACTGCTGCTCGCGGCGGCAACGTTGGCCCTCGCCTTCTTTGCCAAGCAAACCGCCCTCGCCTATGGCTTCGGCCTCATGCCCTACCTGTGGCTCAACCGCGGCAAGCGGGCCGTGCTGTTTGCAGTCGTGTGGGCCGCGCTCATCGCCGCCCCGCTGGCATGGCTCAACGCCGACACCGGCGGCTGGTTCATCTATCACACCTTCCGCGCGGCGGGCGGCGACGAAGTGCAATGGAGTCGCGTCCTCCACTTCGCCGCCGTCGAGCTATTCGGCTGGATGATCCCTCTCAGTTTGATGATCGCCGGCACGGCGGCGCTGGCCGTCCGCCGAAACGGATGGCGAGGGGTGGCACAGGATCGCCCGTGGCTGGCCGGGGTAGCCACGGCGGCTTTGATCAGCGGCGTGGGCCGCGCCTCCGTGGGTGGCAACGTCAACAATCTCATGCCCGTGTTCGCCTTGTTGTGCCTCGCCCCCGCCCTGCTGTGGCGTGAAGCCGATGCCCCCCGCTTCACCCTGCCCTCATGGCTCATCCCCCTCGCCATCGTGGGGCAACTGGCCCTTGGCGTTTACAACCCCGTGCGCTACATCCCCACCGCCCAAATGCGCGCCAGCGGCCAACAGTTCGTCCAGCGCCTCGCCGCCACCGATGGCAACGTGCTGGTGATGATGCACCCCTACTACGCGTGGCTGGCGGGCAAGGCCCCCTCCGCGCAAATCTCGAACGTGTGGCACATCGCCCACTGGCAGCGCCGGCCCCTCCCCGCCGACCTCGTGGCCCGTATTCAAACACACTATTACTCAGCCATCATCTCCGACGAGACTCTGTTTGAAACCGACCCGCTGATCCACGATCTCATCGCCGCCAACTACCCGCACGCCGAGTTATTGCCTGCCGGCGAGTCGCCGCCCACCCTCACCGGCGTAGTGGTGCGACCCATGCTCATCTATACCCCGCCGTAGAGACGGAGGCGGCGCACCGCTGGGCCGTTGCGCCGACGCGGCAAGATGTGATAATCTTTAGCGAATTTCAGGGAGATCGAGCATGGCCATCAAAAACAAACCCGAGCACGACCCCATTAGCGACAATGCCATCGTGGATGCCTACATGCGCTGGGCGCTCATGGCCGCCGAGGAAGTGGCGGGCAAATCCGGACTGGCAATCGTGCTCAAGCAATCGGGGCTGGAAACCTTTGTGGACAACTACCCTGCGGAGGAATTGAGAGTGAGCGGCAAGGTGAACTTTGGGCAATATGCCAACCTGAGCGCGGGGTTGTTCGACTTTTTTGGCCGCGCCGGAAAAAGCATGACGCTGCGCATCGGGCGGCTCTCGGCCAAATACGCCATCGAAAAGCAAAGCGCCCTGTTCGGTCTCGGGGCGTTGGTGGCCTCCAAAATCCTGCCGCTGCCCACGCAGATCAAAATGGGTCTTGAGGCCATGCAAAGCGGCTTCCGCAAGTTGTATGGCGAGGCCCTGCACGTGCGGCTGGAAGATCGCGGCGACAAGTTCGCCTACATTGACGAAGCCTGCGCCACCTGCGCCGGCAAACAGGCCGACGCCGTGATGTGCTACGCCTTCACCGGCGCGCTGCACGAGGCCCTGCAATGGCAGACCGGTAAAACACTTGATATCGTGGAAGTGGAATGCCGCGCCCTGGGCGCGCCTGCCTGCGTGTGGGAGATCAGCAAAACGCCGAAGGAATGAGACGTGATGCGTGATGGGTGACGAACATTTCACGTCTCACTTCTCACGTCCCACGTCTCATCCCAGCAGGCCCCGAAGAATCTGCCGCACTACGCCCGGCCCCTCGTACACCAGCCCGGTGTAGACCTGCACCAGCGTGGCCCCGGCCTCTAATTTTTCCAGCGCGGCGGCCGGGCCGTTCACCCCGCCCACGCCCACAATGGGCAGCCGCCCCTCCGTATGCCGGTAAATGTAGCGGATCATTTCAGTGGAGCGCGCCCGCAACGGCCGGCCGCTCAGTCCGCCGCTCTCGGCGCACAGCGACTCGGGCGAGCGCAGCCCTTCGCGGCCCACGGTGGTATTGGCGGCGATGATTCCATCCAGCCCCGTTTGCGCAATCGCCTCCAGCACATCGTCCAGTTCGGGCCACGAAAGGTCGGGGGCCACTTTGATCAGCACCGGCACGCGGCGCGGCAGCTCGGCCCGCGTCGCGGCCACCTCGCGCAGCAGATCGCCCACGGCCTGTTTGGATTGCAACTGCCTCAGCCCCGGCGTGTTGGGCGAGCTGACGTTCACGGCCACGTAATCGGCCTGCGGCGCAACCTGCCGCAGCAGCGCGCAGTAATCGTCGGCGGCGCGGTCGAGCGGGGTGTCTTTGCTTTTGCCAATGTTGATGCCCAGCCGTGCGCGGGCGCAGTTCAGGCGCGGCGCAAACGAATCGACGCCGTCGTTGGGGAAGCCCATGCGGTTGATGAGCGCCTCGTCGGTTGGCAAACGGAAAATGCGCGGGCGCGGGTTGCCGGGTTGGGCGCGGCGGGTGAGCGTGCCCGCTTCCAGATGACCAAAGCCCAGGGCCGCGAGTCCGTCGAGGGCACGACCGTTTTTGTCGTATCCCGCCGCCAAACCGATCGGGTTGCGAAAGGTCAGCCCGAACGCGGTCACCCTCAGCCGGGCGTCGGGCACATCAAACAGCGCCGCCAGCAGCGGCGCGATGGGCAGAGCCAGCAGCCGCAGCGTGATATGATGCGCTTGCTCAGGGTCGAGCCTGAACAGCACGGGACGAATGAGGCGATACACGCGCCGATTGTATCAGGGAACCTCCTCGCGCCGCGTCTGTGGCCGACAAGAATGGAGACGCCATGAAAAAGCTGTTATTGTTGAACCTGACTCTTGCCCTCATGGTCGCGTGCGGCGCCGCGACTCCCGCCAGCACGCTTCCCCCGCCGCCCGACGCCGGCCCGGCCCCAACCACCACGGCTGTGCCACCGGCAGACCTGACCCCCGCGCAGTTGGCCGCTATGGATGCGTTGTCGACCGCCCTGGGCTTCCCGCTGAGTCAAATCAAGGTAACCGCCACCGAGCCAGTGGATTGGCCGGATGGATGTTTGGGTGTGCCGCGCATAGGCATGCCGTGTTCGCAAGCGGTGACGCCGGGCTTTCGCATTACGCTGGAGGCCGAAGGCCGCCGGTACGAATATCACACCGACGCCACGGGCAGCCGCGTGGAGGCCTTTACCCTCGCCGCCGTGATGCTCACGTGGCACCGCGAGGGCGGCATCGCCGGGTTCTGCGACGACCTGTCGGTCTATCTCGACGGGCGCGCCTCGGCGCAGTCGTGCAAAACCAACGAGGCTTACCCCAAAGGCCAACTGACGGCGGAAGAGCTGGCGCAACTCAATACGTGGGCCGCCGCCTTTGGCGTGGTGGCGACGGAGATCAAAGACCTCGCCATTGCCGATGCCATCTCGGTGACCATTACGCTGAACGGCAGCGGCGCCACCCAGCCCAACGCCGCCAACCTGCAAGCCATGTCGGCGTGGGCGCAGACAGTGTACGAGAGGGTGAAGCGGTGAGGCTCGTTACTGCGTGCAACTCCGGCCTACTTATGCTATCCTACCTGCGATCTTGAAGCAACGAAACAAGCAAGGACCACTATGGCTGTCAAAGACAAGATTCGCGAGTTGGCAGAGAGATGCTCACACGAGCTCAAAGAGAGAATGTCAGCACGCGTGAATGAGATGGAGAGCGATGACAAGTCGCACTATCTCATCTATCGCGTTTTGGGAATTACAGACAAGGAAGGCAAACTGATTGACGTCTATCAAAACAAGGGGCGGTTTCTCTACAAGTACGCCGGCGCGTTTCTGGAAGAAGCCACCCTTTTATGTTTCAAAGAGAGATTTCCCGGGGCACAGAAGTTGCAGGTCAAAAACACGTTAGGACGGCGACCCAAACAGTTTGAAATTGACTGTCTCGTGGACAAGGACGCATTGGAGATTAAGTGGCGCGACGCGACGACAGACGGAGACCATATCACCAAAGAGCACACGCGAATACAGGCCATCAAGGAACACGGCTATAAGCCGATTCGCGTGATGTTCTATTACCCGAACCGTGAGCAGGCAATCAGAATTCAGGCGACGCTCAGAACCATTTACGATGGGGTCGGCGGAGAATACTACGGCGGCGACGAGGCTTGGGATTACGTTCGTCAGCGGACGAGAATTGACCTGAAAAGAATACTCTCTGAAATCGCCGAGGCCAGGGCAAGCGGGAGGAAGCGATGACTATCTTGCGCGGCGATTGTCTCGTTCACTTGCCCCAACTTGGCGATGCAAGCATCCAGCTTGTTTACCTCGATCCTCCTTTCTTCACCCAAAAAGAGCACACCCTGCGGACAAGAGACAACTCGAATGAATACAGTTTTGGAGACCGTTGGGCATCTCTCGACGACTACCTCGCATTCATGAGAGAAGCCCTGACGCATTGCAAGCGAATACTGAAGAGCAGCGGCAGCGTGTTTCTCCACTGTGACAAATCCGCTTCACATCACCTGCGCGTCTTGCTGGATGAAGTCTTTGGAAGCGAGAATTTCCAGAGCGATATCATCTGGGCATACAAGCGGTGGTCCAACTCCAAGAAGGGATTGCTCAACGCTCATCAGACCATCTATTTCTATAGCAAGACGGCTGATTTCAAATTCAACACAATTTTCACCGACTACTCACCCACCACGAACATCGACCAGATTCTACAATCCAGGGCCAGAAACGAGTTCGGCAAAGCTGTTTATCAGCGTGATGAAAACGGCGACACCGTTATGGGTCCTGAAAAGAGGGGCGTCCCACTGTCCGATGTGTGGAACATCCCATTCCTGAATCCCAAAGCGAAGGAAAGAGTAGGCTATCCCACTCAGAAACCCGTGCTGTTGCTTGAACGAATCATCGCAATCTCAACAGACAAAGGCGACTGCGTGCTTGACCCGTTTTGTGGGAGCGGCACAACTTTGGTAGCCGCCAAACTGCTTGGGCGCGATTACATCGGCATCGATATATCAACAGACGCGATCCGGTTGTCTGAAAGCCGGCTGTTTGAGCCGATCAGGACGGAGTCCGACGTGTTGGCGCTGGGCGAAGATCGTTATCTCGAAAAATCAGAATACGAGCGAAGCATTTTGAAAGCTATCAGTGCCGTCCCCGTTGAAAGGAATAACGGGATCGATGGGTTTCTCAAGTTCCATGTCAATGGCCGTCCTGTTTCGATTAGGATTCAAAAGAGAGATGAAGATATCGAAAGCGCCAAGCAAAGGTTAATCCAAGCGAGTCGGTCTAAGAATTGCAGCGTGATGATCTTGGTGAGGACACACAGACAAAGCGAGCGGCTTTTTGCGCCCGAAGCGGACGATAGCAATGTGGTCGTAGTGGACGCTTACGACCTTATGATTGATGAGTGGCTGGAGAATCGCGGGTACTCGAAGCCGCAATTGAGTACAGCAAGTCACACCGGGTGATGGCGGAAGGCCGCCGAGACATTGCCCGCTTTGCGAAGGTCTCTATAATGTGGCGGCCAGCCACGCCTGCAAATCGCGCATGCCCTGCGCGGTCATTTTGTGGCCGACGACATATTCGCGGTAGGTGATGCCGGCTCCGGTCTGGGTAAGGGCGTCGCGGGTGAGGACGGCCGCCGCGTGGGGCACGTCGCGGTCGGCGGTGCCATGGGCGACGAAGATCGATTTGCCGCTGAGGCGTCCCGGCATGGCCCAGTGGCGAGCGGGCGGGGGCAGAAACCCCGATAGCACGGCAGTGGCAGCGGCCATTGAGGGTTCGCTGAGCAACAGCGCGAGGCTGATCGCCGCGCCCTGACTGAATCCCACCAGCACGACTTTTTCAGGATCAACAGAATAGGCCGAAGGCAGCGCGGCCACAAACTCGCGCAGGGCGGCGAGGCCGGCGTTGAACGACTCGGCGTCGCTGCCGTCGCGCCGTCCGGTGGCGCCGGGCAGCATCCAGCCGTAGCCGTTGTCGACGGCAAAGGGGGCGCGCATGCTCACGGCCAGCGCGCCGGGGGGCAGGGCGTTTTCAAATACCCACATGGAGTTTTCGTTGCCGAGCCAGCCGTGAACCATCACGATGGCAGGGGCGAGGCGCGAGGCATCATCAGGCAGGCGCACGCGGTGAGGCAGGTTGAGGTCGATCATCTGTGAACAAAACGCCCGATGTTTTATCGGGCGTCCTTTTCATTCGTCTTTCGGCGGCACGGGTTTCGGTCGAGCCAGTCCCAGTTTTTCATATAGGCCTGGCGGCTTTGGCCCTACATATTCGATCTCCACGATCTTTTCCGATTCAATTACCTGCCACACGAGCCTGTATTGGGGGCCAAGGCGCAGGCGATAATGGCCGTTGTGTCCAGCCAACTCTCTGCTTTGGGATGGGCGTGGATCGTCAGCAAGACCGGCGATTTGCTGCCGGGCCGCTGCTTTGATATTTCCCGGCAAGTCCCTGAGCTGCTCTTTTATATCGCGGGCGATCAGAAGCCGGTACGGCATCAGAGGTCGGTAGTAGCCTGTAAAAAGGCCTGGGGCGAGTCGAATGCTTCCGTCGCTTGTTCGGGGTGCGTCGCCCGGTAAACTTGGTGCGCAGCCACTGCGGCCCACAACGCCTCATCTTCTTCCGAGTCGTCGTTCTCATGGCCGCTTCCTGCCAGGTATTCGAGAAACTCAATAAAAAGCAGAACCTCTTTGAGTTGCCGGGGAGGCAATTTCTGCAATGCCTCTTCCACTTGTTCAATAGTGACGAGTTGTCGCTTCATTTTGCACCATCCTGTGACCTGTATTGTATTCTGAGTCTGTGCGACTGGCAACGGAGAATATAACGTCTCTCAACATGTTTGGTACAATCGCCCTCAATGCGCGTTGCTCACCTCTCCCTCACCAACTTTCGCAACTACACCCGCCTCGAGGCCGACCTGCCCGCCGGGCCGCTGATTCTGGTGGGCGACAACGCGCAGGGCAAGACCAGCCTGCTCGAAGCGATTTATTATCTCGCCACCGCCAGCTCGCCGCACGCCACCACCGACCGGCAGTTGATTCACTGGCTGGCGTTGCGCAGGGATGCGCGCCCGTATCTCAAGATTGTAGCCGAAGTTCACACCGCGCTCGAAATCCGCCGCGTGGATATTCGGGTGGAGGTGGACGAGGCGGGCGCGGCGCGCGAGCCACGGCTCAAGAAGACCGTACTCATCAACGGCCTCAAGCGGCGGGCGGGCGATTTGCACGGGGCGGTGAACGTGGTGCTGTTTCTGCCGCAGGATATGGCGCTAGTGGAGGGGTCGCCCTCCGACCGCCGCCGCTACCTCGATGCCACCCTGTGCCAGGTGGACCCGGTGTACGCGTTGGCGCTGGGCGAGTACGGCAAGATTCTTTCGCAGCGCAACGCCTTGCTTAAGCAGTTGCAGGAGCGCAACGGCAACGGCGCGGCCGAGCTTGAGTTTTGGGACGCGGAGTTGTGCCGCCACGGCGGCGCGCTGATTGCGGCGCGGGCGCAGGCCATTGAGGAAATTGAGCGGCTGGCCGCGCCCATTCACCGCGAGCTAACCGAGGGCGCGGAGCATTTGCGGCTGGCGTATCAGCCCGCGTTCGATCCGCTGTCCGACGGCGCGCCGCAGTTGGCGCTGGGGCTGGAGGTGCCCGTGACCCGCGCCGGGGTGAGGCCCGAGGCCATTGCCGAAAATCTGCGCCAGCGGCTGGCGGCCACCCGCCGCGAGGAGATCGAGCGCGGCGCGACTCTCACCGGGCCGCACCGCGACGATCTGCGGTTCATGGCCAGCGGCATTGACCTCGGCATTTACGGCTCACGCGGTCAGGGCCGCACGGCGGTGCTGTCGCTCAAGCTGGCCGAGATGGCGTGGATGACCGAACGCGCCGGCGAGCCGCCCATTTTGCTGCTGGACGAGGTGCTGGCCGAGCTGGACCCGCGCCGCCGCCGCGATCTGTTGAGTCGCATCGGCGGGGCCGAGCAGTCGGTGATGACGACGACGGATTTGAGTCTGTTCGAGCCGGAGTTTGTGGCCAGGGGGAAGGTGTGGCAGGTGAGCGGAGGGACGATACAAATGGAAAATGGAAAATGACCGCTTCGCGTGGAAAAACGAAGGCTATTTCGTCATTTGTCATTTGCCGCGCGAAGCGATCATTTCAGCGGCTCTTTGCTCGGCACGCCGGGGCGGCGGGGATACTTTGCCGGTGTGGCCGCCGTTTTTCTGAACACCACGAGGTAGCGCGGCTCGACCACGCCCGGCAGTTCCACTGGCACGATCTGCGCCAGCGCCCCGCCGAGGAGGCGCGCCGCCCGTTCCGAGGCTTGCGTTTCGGCGGGCGCGTTCCCGCCCTTTTGCGCCAGGGCACGGCCCCCCACCTTCACCAGCGGCAGCAGGTATTCCAGCAGCACGGGCATCTCGGCCACGGCGCGGGCCAGCGCCCAGTCGTAATGCTCGCGGTGCGCTTCGAGCCGGCCCAACTCCTCGGCCCGCGCTTTCAGCACCGTCACGTCTTTCAAGTCCAGCGCGCGCACCAAGTGCTCCAAAAACGTCACCTTCTTGCCCACGGACTCCACCAGCGTCAGCCGGATGTCGGGGCACATGATCTTCAGCGGCAGGCCGGGGAAGCCCGCCCCGGTGCCCACGTCGACGAATGCCGGACGCGGCACGGGCGGCGCGGCGCGAATGGCGAGCAGGCACGACAGCGAATCGGCAAAGTGTTTGATCTCAATACCCGCCGCGTCCTTAATGGCGGTGAGGTTGAATTTCTCGTTCCACTCGGAGAGCGCGGCGGCGTAGGCGCGAAAGGCAGCCAATTGCGCGGGCGTGAGTTCAGCGCCCAGCAGTTGCCTGACGGCGGGAGCAAAGTAATCCATTGGCAAAATTATAACTGGAGTTTCGCCGGTTCAGCCGGATTGAGGGTGTGCTTTTCGTCCGTAAATTTGGGGGAGAACATCACTACAACGAGAGAGGCCGCGCGGCGATAATGCAAGCGCTTGGCATATTGCTGGTTTTGCGAGGGTTGTTCTAAAACCGGCTTTGCGCTCTCTCCTCTGTACGGAACACGCCCGTCGCCAATTGCGTCTACAATAGCGGCGGGCGCGTTCTATTAATTTAACCCGCCCGCGCCCCTCCTCGCCATGCGCCGCCTCTTCCTCGCCGCCCTCTTTATCTTGTTCATTGTTTCATTGTTCATTGTTCACGCTTCGCGTCTTTTCACCGATCTTCCCTCCCTCGACCGCCTCACCGAAAACCTCACCGTCCCCTCCACCAAAATACTGGCCCGCGATGGCCGCCTGCTCTACGAAGTGACCGACCCCGCCGGGGCGCATCACACCACCCTGCCCCTGGCCGACATCCCTCGCGCCTGCCGACAGGCCACCATCGCCGTGGAAGACGCCAGCTTTTACGCCAACCCCGGCGTGGACGTGGTGGGCATCGCCCGCGCCGTGTGGATCAACCTGCGCGGTGGCGAAGTGCTCTCCGGCGGCTCGACGATCACCCAGCAGGTGGCGCGCAATATGCTGCTCGACCCGCAAGAGCGCGCCGAGCGCACGCTGCTGCGCAAACTGCGCGAGAGCATATTGGCCTGGCGGCTGGCCCGCGCCTATTCCAAAGACGACATCCTCGCGCTCTACCTCAACCAGACCTATTACGGCCATTTGGCCTACGGCATCGATGCCGCGGCCCGCACCTATTTTGGTAAGGGCGCGCGCGACCTCGACCTGGCCCAGTGCGCCCTGCTGGCCGGCCTGCCGCAAGCGCCGGCGCTGTTCGACCCGCTCACCAACCCACAGGCCGCGAGCGACAAACAGGCCATCGTATTGGATTTGATGGTGAAGAACCACATGCTCACCGACGACGAGGCCCGGCTGGCGAAAAGCGAGCCGCTGCAGTTTGCCGCTTCGCCCTTCCCCATCGACGCGCCGCATTTTGTGTTTTACGTGTGGAGCCTGCTCGAAGCCCGGTTCGCCCAAACGCCCGAAGTGCTGCGCTCGGGCCTCACCGTCACCACCACGCTCGACCTCGATCTCGTCCACACCGCCGAGGACATCGTAGCCCGCCGCTTGAAAGAACTGGCCGACCCCACGCGCGCCGCGCCGCGCAACGCCACCGACGCCGCGCTGGTGGCGCTGGACCCGAACACCGGGCAGATACTCGCCATGATCGGCTCGCCCGATTACTTCAACGGCGAAATCTCCGGCGCGGTGAACATGGCCGTGGCCCCTCGCCAGCCCGGCAGCGCCATCAAACCCGTCACCTACGCCGCCGCGTTTGATCCATCTCTCTGCGCCGCTCTCCCCTCTCCCGCTGGGAGAGGGGCCGGGGGAGAGGGGCCGGGGGTGGGGGCCTGCCCGTGGACTCCGGCCACAATGATTCTCGATGTGCGCACTGCTTTCGTCACCAACGATGGTTTTTCGTACGTGCCGCAGAATTACGACCGCAACTATCACGGCCCGGTGCCGGCGCGCGATGCCCTCGGCGGCTCGCTCAACGTGCCCGCCGTCAAAACGCTCGATCACGTGGGCCTCACAAACATGCTGGCGCTGGCGGGCAAAATGGGCCTCGGCACCCTGGCCGACGCCGACCGCTTCGGCCTGGCCCTCACCCTCGGCGGCGGCGAAGTGCGGCTGCTGGACCTCACCTCGGCCTTTGGGGTGTTCGCCGCCGGCGGCGTCCGCGCGGCTCCGGTAGCCATACTCAAGATCACAGACGCGCGCGGCAACGTGCTCGACGAATGGAAACCCAAAACGGGCGAGCGCGTGCTCGACGCGCGCGCCGCCTATCTCATCAACCACATCCTCTCCGACAACAGCGCCCGCCTCGCCACCTTTGGCCCCAACAGCGTGCTGCAAATCGGGCGGCCCGCCGCCGTGAAAACCGGCACCACCACCGACTTCCGCGACAACTGGACGGTGGGCTACACGCCGCAGCTTTCGGTGGGCGTGTGGGTGGGCAACGCCGACAATACGCCCATGGTCAACATCACCGGCGTGGCGGGCGCGGGGCCTATCTGGCACGACTTCATTCGCCTGGCCCTCAACGGCAAGCCCGCCGCCGACTTCCCCCGCCCGCCGGGACTCACACAAGTGGAAGTGTGCGCCCTCTCCGGCCTGTTGCCCACACCCTATTGCCCGCTCAAGCGGATGGAGATTTTTATCGAGGGGACGCAGCCCACCGCGCCCGACACTTTTTATCAGCCGTTTGACGTTGACACCGCCACCGGCGCATTGGCCACCGAGGCCACCCCGCTCGAACGACGCCGCACGGAAACATTCCTCGTGCTGCCCCCCGAAGCGCAGGACTGGGCGCGGAGCAAAGGGCTGCCCCTGCCTCCCACTGCCGGGTCGCCGGATTCGACGAGCGGCCTGCGCCTCACCGGCCCCGACGACGCCACCGTGTACAGCATCTCGCCGCGCCTGCCGCTAGCCAATCAGCAGATCATCTTCAGCGCGTCGAGCGGCCGGCCGCTGCAATCGGTTTCATTTGTGTTGGATGGGGAGATAGTGGCCACGCTGGGCGCGCCGCCGTACCAGAGCTATTGGGCGTTGACGCCGGGCAGGCACACGCTGATTGCCACCGGGGTGACGGGCGCGGGGGCGACGGTGCAAAGCGCCCCGGTGACCTTCACGGTCAACCCGTGAGCTAAAAGGGCGTCGTTTTTGCGGCTCGGGCCGCGGGCACGGGGGACTCTTCCGGCTTGTATTTGGGCAACACCACGGTAAACAGCGACCCTTCACCCGGTTTGGATTCCACCCAGATGCGGCCGCCATGGTTTTCGACAATGGATTTGACGATGGACAACCCCAGCCCGGTGCCGGGCACGTTCTCAGGCACGCCTTTGGCGCGGTAGAACTTGTCGAAGATATACGGCTGGTCGGCCAGGGCAATGCCCACGCCGCTATCCTGCACCATCAGAATTTCCTGATCTTCCGTCTCTTGCACCATCACCATAATGGCCCCGCCTTCGGGCGTGTATTTGATGGCGTTGTCGAGCAGGTTGGATGCCACCTGCCGCAGGCGGATGGGGTTGCCGTACACGGGCGGCGGCGTGGGCGGCAGCTTGGTCGCCAGCTTCTGTTTTTTGGCTTCGGCCCGGTTGCTCAACCCCTCCACGGCGTAGCGCACCACCAGCGACAGGTTCACCGCTTCCTTCTGGGTATCGAAGCCCGCCTCCACCCGCCCGAGGTCCAGCAGATCGGTGATGAGCGAGGTGATGGCGTTGACGCTGTAGCGCACCCGGCGCACGAAATCGGTTTGCTGGTCGTTGAGCGGCCCCACGCGGGCCAGCAATTCCACGTAACCCAAAATGGCGGTGAGCGGCGAGCGCAGATCGTGCGACACCGTGGTCACAAAATCGCTCTTGATGCGATCCAGTTGCTTGAGGTGGGTGATGTCCTGCATCACCACGGCGCGGCCAATGCCGGCAATGGGCGTGAGGTGGGCGTTGAGCACTCGGCCATCGTCGAGCGTCAACTCGGCGCGGGAGGTGTGCACAGCCACGTGCGCCAGCAGGCCGCGCAGGTCGTTGTTGTTTACGAGATTGCCCAGCGACTGGTTTTCTACATTGGCCCCGTCGAGGTTAAACGCTGCGCGGGCGGCGCGGTTGATTAGCACGATGCGATTGGCGTCGTCCACCACCACCACACCGTCTTCCGTCTCCTGAAGAATGGCGTCCAACTTGGCCCGTTCTGCGTCGGAGCGGGAATAGGCCTGGGCGTTTTCAATGGCAACGGCGGCAAAGTCGGCCAACACCGCCAACGGGGCCTTGTCGGCCTCGGTGAAGGTCCGGCCCCCCTGTTGCCGGTTATCCACCCCCAGCACACCCAGCACGCGGCCGTGCATCCGCAGGGGCATATAGATGAGCGAATGCACCAGGTAGGCTGTTTTGATTTTCGTGGGAGAGTCCACTCCGAGGATCACCGGTTGGCCGGTGCGGATCACCTGCCCGGCGAGGCTGTCTTCGGAGCGCAGGCGGAACGTGCGCACAAACTGGTCGTCGAAGTTGCGCGCGGCGCGCATGAGCAGTTCGCCGGTGTGTTCGTCCAGCAGCAGCAAACTGCCCTCCTCGGCGCCGGTGAGGCTCACCGCCGCCTCCACCACGCGGCTCAACACCTTGTCCAGATCGAGCGAAGAGGTGAGCGTGCGGCCAACGGCCTGCAATGTTTCCAGTTGGCGCACCTTCTTCTCAAGCATCAGCGTGGCCGTGCCGAGGCTGCGCGCCGCCGGCGGCGGCGCCAAAGCCTGGCGGATGGCCGCCAGGACATCGTCGGCATCCACCGGCTTGGCCAGGAATGCGGTCACGCCGGCTTTCAAAGCCCGGGCGGATAATTCCTTTGAGCTTTCGGCGCTCATCAAAATGAAGGGGGGGCGTTTGCCGGCGGCGGCCAGGGCGGCGTGCAAGGCCAGCCCGGTGAGGCCGGGCATTTGCATGTCGCTGAGGATGAGGTCCGGCAAACGCTCCTGGGCCAGCCGCAGGGCCGTTTCGCCATCGTTGGCCGTGACGACAGAGTAGCCCGCCGGGCGCAGCACCACGTCGGCCAGAAAATCGCGAACTTCGCGAGCATCGTCCACCAGCAGAATCCGTTCGCCGCTCACGTGGTTTGCCTTCTATCCTTCGCTACAGCAAATTGTTTATTCAAGGTGACTGTCACGGGGCGGCCTGTGCGCCGAGTTTTCATGATTTACAGCCCCGTGACAGTCACCTATAGTTCAGGCAGACGGTTTTGCCGAGAAGATCGCTTCGAGCACCCGGGTTGCGCCGTCCAGCTTTTCGGCGGCCAGCTTGAGGTGGCCGCGCAGCCGGTTGTTGAGCTTGCTGCTGTCCTCGGCCAACGCCAGTTCGACGTATTGCTGGGCCGCCCCCAGCGGCACTCGCAGGTCGGCCCCCAGTTTTTCAATCAATTCATCCTTCTCTTTTTGGCCGGCCTTCAATTCATCGTACGCCTGCTGAAAAGATCGGGCGCGGCTTTCGAGCACCTGAAACAGCCGCACGTTCACAATGGCAATGGAGGCGTAATCGCTCACTGCGCCGAGCAAAGTCTGGTGCCGGTCGTTGAACGGTTTGGCCGCCGCGTTGGCCACGGTGAGCACGCCCACCGTTTGCTCGCGCGCCCGGATGGGCGCGACCAGCGCCGCTTTGGCCACCTGCGAAATCTTGAATTGATTCATCCCCGGGCCGGTGATGTTGAGCGGCTCGCCCGACATCATCACCAGCGGCGCCAACCCGTCGTCCCAGGGCTGGCGCAGCGGCACGCGCACCGGCAGGTTTTTGGAGGCGTGCATCGTCAACTGGCCGGTGGTTTCATCGGCCAGCAGCAGCCACCCCATGTTGGCCCCGGTGACAAACAGCGCGCTCTCCACCAGCCGGTTGAACAACAGGCCCACATCGCTCAGATTGGTCACTGCTTTGCCCAGGCCCGAAAGAGCCGTCGTCTCTTTCAACCGCTGTTCCATATCGGCGTTGGCTTGCGTGAGCTGCTGCTGCAATTGCGCCCGTTCGCGCCGCATGCGGCTCTCGCCGATCACCCGATCCATCACCGTCACAATCTCCGCTTCGCGCAGTGGTCGCACCAAATAGTCGCGCGCGCCCAGCCGGAACGCGGCCAGCGCCTGCGCTTCGCCTCCCGCCGGCGCGATGACGATGATGGGGGCTTCGAACCCCTGGGCGCGCAGAGCGGTGAGCAGGTCTCGGCCCGAAAAGCCTCGCAAGCTCAGGCTCACAATCAGCGCATCGGGGGAGGTCTTGCCGGCCTGCTGAATCGCGGCCCCGCCGTCGGTGACCGGGATCACCTGATAGCCCAGCGGCCCCAAAACCTGTTTGGCGAGCAGGTCCAGGGAACTGAGGTCGTCGTCGACGACCAGCACTTTGTCGGCAAGTTTAGGCATGAGCGTTCAGAATGATAACACGGGCCACGGACCAGTCGCAATAAGACGAAGGAATAAGGCGGCTACTCGCCGATCCATTCGACGATGGTGGCCTCGCCCTGCCCCACTCCCACGCACAACGTCGCCAGCCCGTAATACGGGCGGCGCTCGGCAGGGGCGCGGCGCTTCATTTCGTGAGCGAGCGTGCAAACCAGCCGCGCCCCCGAGCAGCCCAGCGGATGCCCCAGGGCAATGGCGCCGCCGTTCACGTTGGTGACATCGTGCCGGAAGCCCGCCTCTTGCATCACGGCCAGCGACTGCACCGCAAAGGCCTCGTTCAATTCGATCAGGCCGATGTCGTCGATGGTGAGGCCGGCGCGGGCCAGCGCTTTGCGCGTGGCCGGAATGGGACCAAGCCCCATGGTGCGCGGTTCCACTCCGGCGGCTGCCGAAGCCACCACCCGGGCCATGGGTTTCAGCCCCAGCGCCCCGGCTTTGGCCCCGGACATGAGTAGCACGGCCGCCGCGCCGTCGTTGAGGCCGGAGGAGTTGCCCGCCGTGACGCTGCCGCCCTGGCGAAACGCCGGCTTGAGTTTGGCCAATGAGTCCATCGACGTATCGGGGCGGGGATGCTCGTCGCGGCTCACCAGCACCGGATCGCCTTTGGGCTGAGGGGCGGGCACGGGCACAATCTCTTCGGCAAACTTGCCGCTTTCGATGGCGGCCACCGCGCGGCGATGGCTTTCCAACGCAAAGGCATCCTGCTGCCGGCGGGTGATGGTTTTGAAAGCCGGCAACTCGGACACGTTCTCGGCGGTCTCGCCCATCGAGTCGTTGCCAACCAGGGCCTTGAGTTTGGGGTTGGGGTATCGCCAGCCGAGTGTGGTGTCCCACAGGGTGGCGTTGCCGAAGGCAAACGGCGATTCGGTCTTGGGCACGGAATAGGGGGCGCGGGTCATGCTCTCCACGCCGCCGGCCACGTACACCTCGCCCTCGCCCGCTTTGATGGCCCGCGCCGCCGCGTTGAGGGCGGCCAGGCCCGAGGCGCACAGTCGGTTGAAAGTGACCGCGGCCACGTCCACCGGCAGCCCGGCCAGCAGCACAGCCATGCGGGCCACGTTGCGGTTATCTTCTCCGGCCTGGTTGGCGCACCCCAGATAGACTTCCTCCACCAGCGCCGGGTCCACGCCGGAGCGGCGCAACACTTCGGCAATCACCAGCGCGGCCATGTCATCGGGGCGAACGGATTTCAACGCCCCGGCATGGCGGCCAATGGGCGTGCGGACGGCGTTGATAATGACGGCTTCAGGCATCATGGTAAGTTTCCCTGCGGCGCGCCCTGCCGGCGGGCACGGGCCGCGCTGTGGCTCAAAGCGCTCGCATCACTTTTACCAGCGCAGCCAACTCGCGCTGGATCTCGTCATATTCTTCCTGCGTTTCCTCCAGCAGGCGGCTGTACGTGCCGCGCTCATGCTCCGGCAGGCCGGCCAGTTGCTGCCGGCCGCGAGTCAGTTGATGGCCCTTGTGCTGGAGTTTCGTCTCCAGGCGCTCGCGGTAGCCCATATAAAAGTCGTTGTCCGACAACACCGGGCGAATTGATTGCCCGGTGACGGCGTCGGCCACCGCCGCCACCAGATCGTCCACTTCCACCGGCTTGGGCAAAAACCGGGTGGCGCCGGCGCTCAACCCAAACCGTTCGTCTTCAGCCGACACATAGGTGGCCGAGAGCAGGATGACGGGAATGCCGGCGGTTTTCGGGTTGGAGCGCAGCCGGTGCGTGAGCAAAAAGCCGTCCATGCGGGGCATCAGCACGTCGGTGATCACCACGGCCGGTTTCTGTTGGGCCATCACTTCGAGGGCTTCCACGCCATCGGCAGCGGTGAGCACCAGATAGCCGCGCAGCTTGAGCTGAAGCCGGATCAGCTCGCGCACTGCCGGAACATCTTCGACGATCAACAATGGGCCGGTTTGGGTTGTCACAACGGGGCATCCTCATTCGCGCGGCGGGCAGTCCTTCGCCCGGCATCGTTCGATGATTGTAGACGGGGGGGAAACGGGCGTCAAGTGTGCGGGCGCTTTTGGTGGTGGGCTCTTCCGGGTTTAACGGGAAACCAGTGATGTGTCATGCTGAGTAACCCAAACGGCGGGGCCGCCTGCCTTGCGGCAGAAACTTGTAAGTCAAGTAGGTGTAGGATATTGGGTAGACGCCCGACAAGCTAAGACCGATCGCGCACTGGTGCGCA
>JACRBQ010000123.1 GCA_016213135.1 Chloroflexota bacterium
AACAGTCTCTCGCAAGTCTACGACGACAACGGCAATATGATTGAGCGCAACGTATCCGGCACTGCGTGGGAGCAGACTTTCGACGGTGAAAACCGCCTGGTAGCTGTCAGCAATCAGCAGTCAGCGTTCAGCTTCGCCTACGACGGCGACGGGAATCGTGTGAAGCAAACCGCCCCCAACGGCGACTTCACCATCTACATCGCCGGGCTGTACGAAGCCAGCTACGCCAGCACCGGCACACTGCTGAACACCAAGGTCTACTATGCCTTCGGCGGCAAAGTGGTCGCCATGCGCGACAACAGCGTGCTGTATTATTTGCACACCGACCACTTGGGCAGCACCCGCGTCGTCACCGACGGCACGGGGCAGGCGGTGTCGCTCAACGCCTATTACCCCTTTGGCGCATCGAAGTACAGCAGCGGCGCGAGGCCCACGGACATGGACTTCACCGGGCAGCGGCTCGACGCGACGGGGCTAAACTTTTACAACGCGAGATACTACGATAGCGCGACTGGGAGGTTTGTGAGCGCGGATACGGTGGTGCCTAATCCGGGCGGGACGCAGGGGTTCAATCGGTACGCGTATTCAGCCAACAATCCGATGAGGTATACGGATCCGAGTGGGAACTGTGCAGGCACATTCGAAGATCACGAGAATGCCGAGGCCGAGTGCTGGCAACAAGCCGTCCAAATGCGGGACACCTATGGCTTCGATTTCGCGTTGGTATCTCAATTCGGTTTGGATCGGCTAAACATGATTATGGCCGCCTATTACCTTCTCAATAGCCTATTCCCGGCCGAAACCAGTGCGTTTGTCGAGAATTTCAATACTCTTTCTACCGCAAGAGGGCCGTGGGCTGCCGAGGTCGACGCACTAGGTTTCCGGCTCGGAGGTCAGCTCTATTTCGTTGGTGGGGTTGAGGGGGGCTTGGAGATGATTATCAACTTCAGGTCCTCGGAAGTCAGTTACTTTGGTGTGGCAGGCGCAGGATTTGGTTTCGCAGCGGGTTGGACGGGCACGGCGGAAGCGATGGCCTTGTTCGATCTTCCGAATAATGCAGCATACCGAGAGTATTCCATGGGAATCAGTATTGCTGGAGCAATCCACGGGGTGGGCGTGACCGCGGGTTATGCCAGCAACACAGAAGTGGGAAGTGCCGGGAGGAGAGCTCAAGAAGTCAGAGCGGGTGTTGCTTCGGGCTATGAATTCGCTCTCGTCATCAACGTGTCCTATGCAATTGAGCTTCTGACGGCAGACTTTCGGAATGGGACAGTAAGGGCTGTCCCAGATTTCAAGTGGAATCGGAAGTCCGATCCTGCTGCATATGATCCGTGGCCGTGGTGAGGCACGAGGGCCTGCCGCTGGATACGAAGATTCCTATGAAGATATATCATCCTCCTCTCTGGCAAAGGGTATTCACGCGCGTCGTTTTCGGTGCCCTGCTTGCCGCGGATGTAGCCACTGTGGCTGGAATCCTCTATGCTCCTGACATGGCGGTGTGCTTGGGAGTCATGGTCGCATGGAGCATTTTGCCCCTGCTAGTGCCTACCAATCTCTATCCGTCTATTGGCGTTGCCCATGACCATCTTGATGTCTACACGATATGGGGGACCAGGAAGTCTATACCGTGGAGTGAGGTGACGGAAGTGCGCCCTGCTCGGCTGTTTGTTTTTCCGGCGTATTTCCGAGCAGCGAAGAGAAGACCGCTGATCGTCAAGGCCCGCAACATCGGGCTCCTCTATAGATTTAACGGAGTGGTGTACGATGGGGGCGGACAGGGGTTCTTCATTCACCCTGGGATCAGGGACCGGGCTGAACTGCTGTCGATTCTGAGAGAGAAGTGCCCGACTGCCTTCCATATACGGTCGTCGCCTTCGTCATGATGTTTCCTTAACACTGGGTCGTTCGTGTAGCAGGCGGGACCTTCGTGTGCAACTTAGACGGCGCCACGTGGAACGCCGCCGCGTCCGGCAGCAACTGGAACACGCCGGGGCTGGACCTGACGGCCGACGCCGAGGGCACGGCCATGGGCGCGCGAGCCATGACGGCGGGCGAGGCGATTTCTCGCCCCCACGCTACTTCAGAACCGTGCTTCCAACGGATTTTCAAGCGACAAAACGGATGTCGCCGCGCGCGCTATCCGCTTTCGCGGAGTGGCTTCCGGTATTATCGAACTTTCGCCTTGCCATTACCTTGCTTGCTTAGTGCAAGCATTGGTGCTACGATCACGGCATGGCTACTCTATATGTTCGCGACATCCCCGACGGTCTCTACCAACAGGCGCAGAAAATTGCTCTGGAACAAGGTCGTTCCCTCAGCGCCTATGTTCTGCTTGTGCTTCAGCAGGCCATTGATGACGAAAAGGTGCGCCGCGCCCGGTCAAAGGCGTTGGCGAGCATTCGCCGCCGTCGGCGCGCCTTGCCGGCTAATACTCCCGATAGCGTGACTATGCTTCGACAAATACGCGGCCAGGATGGCTAAATCTCTTGCTTGTGTCATTGATGCCAATGTCGCGCTCAAGTTGTTCTTTGTTCAACCGCTATCGGATTTGGCGGATACCTTGTTTGCCCATCTGGACGTAGATACGCGCGCCAGGTTTTATGTGCCGGACTTTTTCTATGCGGAATGCGCGAGCGCCTTTGCCAATTACGTCCGGTTATCAAAATACCCGGTGGCAAGCGCAAAGCAGGATATGGCGGAACTACAAGCGTTGGCGTTCCACGTAGTGCCCACTGCCGACCTGGCTTTTAGAGCGCTTGAAGTTGCCCTGACTCATCGAATCAGCGGGTACGATGCCTGCTATGTGGCCTTATCGGCCAAAGTTAATGCGCCGCTGATCACTGCGGATGAAAAACTGGTCAATGCCCTGGCAGGCAAATCCTTCAACGTTTTCTCACTGGCAGATTTTTCCATTCCACCATTGCCGTAGTTCTATTTGGCGCGCGCCCTCCAACAAAAAAGGCACAGAGACCACCGGCCTCTGTGCCTTTGTGCGTGAGGAGGGTTGTGCTCAGCGCTTGCCCATCGGCAAGTAATCGCGCGCCTCGGGGCCGGTGTAAATCTGGCGCGGGCGGGCGATCTTTTGGTCGGGGTCGGCCAGCATTTCGGCCCACTGCGTGAGCCAGCCCACGGTGCGCGGGATGGCGAACAGCACCGGGAACATGGACGTGGGCAGCTTCATGGCCTGATAGATGATGCCCGAGTAGAAGTCCACGTTGGGGTACAGTTTGCGCGAGACGAAGTAGTCGTCTTCCAGCGCGATGCGCTCCAGCTCCAGCGCAATATCCAGCAGCGGGTTGCGGCCCGTGATTTCAAACACTTCGTCGGCGGTGCGCTTGATGATTTTGGCGCGGGGGTCGTAGTTCTTGTACACCCGGTGGCCGAAGCCCATCAGCCGGCCGTCGCCCTGCTTCACTTTGTCGATGAACGCCGGGACGTTGGCCTTGCTGCCGATCTGATGGAGCATGCGCAGCACGGCCTCATTGGCCCCGCCGTGCAACGGCCCGTACAGGGCGGCGGCGGCCCCGGCCAGCGCCGAGTAGGGATCCACCTGCGAGGAGCCGATGGCGCGCATGGCGTTGGTGCTGCAGTTCTGCTCGTGATCGGCGTGCAGGATGAACAGCACGTCGAGCGCGCGCTCCAGCACCGGGTTGGACTGGTATTTGGCCTCGGCCATTCTGAACATCATGTTTAGGAAGTTGCCGGGAAAGCTCAGGTCGTTATCGGGATATACAATCGGCCGGCCGAGGCTGTGCCGGTACGAGAAGGCGGCGATGGTCGGCACTTTGGCGATGAGCCGTTTGATCTGCAGCAGGCGGTTGTCGGCGTCGCCAATTTGCGAGGCTTCGGGGTAGAAGGTGGACAGGGCCGCCACCACACTGATGAACATGCCCATGGGGTGGGCGTCGTAGCGAAACGCTTCCATGAGCCGTTTGGTGTTTTCGTGCAAAAAAGTGTGGTGCGTGATCTCGAAATCCCAATCGGCCAGTTGTTGCGCGTTGGGCAGTTCGCCGAACAGGATGAGATAGGCGGTTTCGAGGTAGGTGCTGTTTTCGGCCAGTTGCTCGATGGGGTAGCCGCGATAGCGCAAAATGCCCCGGTCGCCATCCAAATACGTAATGGCGCTCCGGGTGGAGGCGGTGTTCATGAAAGCCGGGTCGTACGTCATCAGGCCAAAGTCTTCGGCATCGGTTCTGATCTGGCGAAGGTCAGTGGCTTTGATGGCGCCCTGCGAGATGGGGATTTCGTACGATTTGCCGGTTCGGTTGTCGGTAATGCTGAGTGTATCGGCGGGCATAAGTTTTCTCCGGGTAACAATGTTTGGGCGTCACAGTCGGGCCGTGGCGCAGGGGTGGCTATTTCCAGAAAAGAATGAACAACACGGTGAAGGCCGTGCTGACGATGAGTTGCCGTACGCCGATGGCCGTGGGGCGCGCGCCGACCGCTGGGACGAACGTGCCCAGCACGGGCTCGGCCCATTGTAAGGCAAACGGCGCAAATATGAGGGGCGGCAGCACGGCAGCGAAACACAAGGCCGCCGTGGCGACCAGGTTGAAGGTGGTGTACAGAAGCGCCCTGCCCGCCAGGGCCACTCGGCGGTTGACGCCGGGGATGGCCGACCAGGTCCGTTGTTCCAATCGCAAATAGGCGTGCACGATGGAGGCGGCGGATTGCATCCAGCACAGCGCCCACAGCCACCATCCCACGGGCGCCGGGTTGCCGCGCCCCACCCATAGCGCGGCGGGGGCGGCCAGCGCCAGCACGCCGCTCGCCACGATTTCCACGCCCAACTGCTTGCGCTCGGCGCGGCGCGACACGAGATAGAGGTGCCAGGCAAATACGGCCAACCCCGGGATGACGAGCAAGAGCAAGTAGCCGAAGCCTGCCGCCAGCAGTCCGGCCCCGGCGGCCAGGCCCGCGCCGGCATAGAGGGCGAGCCAGAATCGGGCGGCGGGCAGTTCGTCGCGCGAGCGGCGGCCGCTGTAGGCTTTGACGAGTATGGTGGCCGGTTGCCGGGCCAGGAAGGCAGCCAGCGCGGCCACGACGAGCAATGCCGAGGCCGAGGCCCCGGTCCAACGCCCCCCGGCGAAGAGGCCAATCAGCAGCGGGCTGAACAGAAAGACCCACGAGCCATGATCCGCAGGAAGTGCGATGTGGCGGCGGAAATAGCTGGGCGGGGCAAGGTCTGTCATGGGGGCGGCGGAAACGTGAGTAATGATGTCCGAATTGTACACAGAGGGCAAAAAATATCCCCGGTCGTTTGTCACGATCCGGGGATGATGGTTAGCCTAATGCGGGCCGCCAAGCGGCTAAGTCTAGCCGGTTTCGGCGTTTTCCTGTGCGGCGCGGGCCAGCGCTTCGCGAAGCACCAGCCGCAGGGTATCGAAGGCGTCGATGAGCCGCCTATCGACGAGCGAGTATTCCACACTGGAGCCGCGGTGAACCGATTGCACCAATCCGAGTTGATGCAGCATTTTGAGGTGTCGCGAGGCCGCCGGTTGGGCGATGCCCAACAGCGCCGCCAACGCGCTGACGTTGCGGGGGCCTTGAGCCAACGCATACAATAGCACCACGCGCCGAGGCTCTGTCAATGCAGGACAGAACTCCGGGCAGAGCCGGGTGATCTCTCTGCTGATGGCCTCGAATTCCGGATTGGTTCCCCAGACAACCGGCATGTGACCCCCACGTCGGCTTTATTGATAGCACGGCTGGCGGCCTGGCAGGCAGTACGCGTTGTCACTACTCTGCGAGCCAAATGTAATCTAAGCTATTGGGGCCTATTGGTCGGCGGAGAATGATGTTACACTCCGCGCCAGAATGCAACTCGCCCCCCGAATGACCGCCGACCCCGCCGACCTGTCGGCCCGCCTCGGCGCGGCCCTCGATGCCCGCGCCGACTTGTTCGACCCCGGCCACGAAACCGCCTTCCGCCTGTTCAACGGCTTTTCCGAGGGCCGGCCCGACCTCGTCGCCGACCTCTACGGCGGCACGCTGCTGCTGCACAACTACGCCCCCCACCCCGCCGAAGCCGCCCCGGCGCTGGAAGCTGCCCGCCAATTTTTGCAGGGCCGGTTGCCGTGGGCGCACACCGTCATCGTCAAAACACGCAACGCCGCCACCGCTGCCGGGCGGCGCGGCACGGTTGTTCATGGCGGCCCGCCCGATGACCGCGTGCGCGAGGGTGGCGCCCCACAAGGGGATGATATGTGGTACGCCGTTGACCTGTTGCTCAACCGCGACGCCGGCCTGTATTTGGACACGCGCCTCCTGCGCCAATGGTTGCAGCAGAACCTGCGCGACCAATCGGCGCTCAATGCCTTTGCCTACACCGGCAGCCTCGGCGTGGCCGCCCGCGCCGGCGGCGCGCGCCGCGTGCTGCAACTGGATCGCAACCGGGCCTTCCTCGCCATCGGCCAACGCTCGTATGCGCTCAACGGGCTGCCGATGGGCCGGGGCGAGTTCCGCGCCGCCGACTTTTGGCCCGAGGTGTCCCGCCTCAAACGCGCCGGTGAACTGTTCGACTGCGTCATCGTGGACCCGCCGTTCTTTTCCACCACTCGCGGCGGCACGGTGGACCTCAACACCCAAAGCCACCGCCTCATCAACAAAGTGCGCCCGCTGGTGGCCCACAACGGCTGCCTCGTCGCCGTCAACAACGCCCTGTTCGTCAGCGGCGGCGAGTACATTCGGATGCTGGAGGGAGTGTGCGCCGACGGCTACCTTTCGATTGAAACGACCATCCCCGTGCCGCCGGACTTCACCGGCTACCCGCACACTCGCATGGGCGCGTGGCCCGTGGACCCCGCCCCTTTCAACCATCCCACCAAAATCGCCATCCTGCGCGCCCGCCGCAAAGACGAGCGGCCCGCCACACCATAGAGAGAACCCCACATGCCCACTGCCATTCTTTCCGTCCACAATAAAACCGGGCTGCTCGATTTTGCCCGTAGCCTGAGCCAACTCGGCTGGACGCTGCTCGCCTCCGGCGGCACCGCCCAACTGCTGCGCAACTCTCAACTGCCCGTCACCGACGTGGCCCACTACACCGGCTCGCCCGAAATCCTCGGCGGGCGCGTGAAAACCCTGCACCCCGCCATCCACGGCGGATTGCTGGCTCGCCCCACCGATTCAGACCGCGCCGACCTGGCCCGCATCGGGGCCGGGATGATCGACCTCGTGGCCGTGAACCTCTACCCCTTCGAGCAAACCATTGCCCGCCCCGGCGCAACCATGGCCGACGCCATCGAGAACATCGACATCGGCGGGGTGACGCTCATTCGCGCCGCAGCCAAGAATCACGAACGGGTCACATTGATCTGTGACCCGGCAGATTACGGCCCGGTGCTTGCGGCATTGGCCTCCGGCGGAGTCAGCTCTGATCAGCGCAGGCAACTGGCGGTCAAAGGCTTTGCGCTCACCTCCCGCTATGATGCGGCCATCGCCGCTCATTTGCGCGGGGCTGGTGCGCCGGAGCAACTCACCCTGCACCCGGTGCAACCGTTGCGCTATGGCGAGAACCCGCACCAGTCGGCCATGCTGTTCGGCTACGAGCCGGGCGCGGGTCCAATGGGCGGCGCGGTGCTGCAGGGCAAAGAGCTTTCGTACAACAACCTGCTCGACCTCGATGCGGCGTGGAAATGCGCGGTGAGTTTTGAAGCCCCGGCCATTTGCATCGTCAAGCATCTTTCGCCGTGCGGCGTGGCCTCCGCCCCCCTCCTCGCCGAAGCTTACCGCGCCGCGTTCGCCTGCGACACGCTGTCGGCTTTTGGCGGCGTGATCGCCGGCAACCGCCCGCTCGATGGCGCAACGGCCGAAGCCATTGGCGACTTGTTTGTGGAGTGCATTGTCGCGCCCGGTTTCACCGCCGAGGCCCGCGCCGTGCTGGCAAAGAAAAAGAACTGCCGCCTGCTCGAGTTGCCGGATACTGCTATCGAGCCGCGCTACGAACTGCGCTCCATCACGCGCGGCGTGCTGCGGCAGGAGGTGGACATGGGCGACCCGCAGCCGGGCGCCCCGTGGACGGTGGTGAGCAAACGCGCGCCCGGCGAGGCCGAGTGGGCCGCGCTGCGCTTCGCGTGGAAGGCCTGCCGGCACGTCAAATCGAATGCCATTGTGTTTGCTCGCGCCGAGGGTGGCGTGCTGGCCACCGCGGGCATTGGCGGCGGCCAGCCCAACCGCGTGGACTGTGTGCGCCTTGCCGCCGAGCGCGCCGGGGCCAAAGCTGCGGGCGCGGTGATGGCTTCCGATGCGTTCTTCCCGTTTCCCGATTCAGTGGAAGTTGCCGCTCGAGCGGGCGTCACTGCGGTGGCCCACCCCGGCGGATCGGTGCGGGATGCCGACTCGGTGGCCGCCGCCGATGCGGCAAGGATGGCGATGGTGGTGACCGGGGTGAGGCACTTCAGGCATTAGCGCGCGGGGGCGCATGGCCTGCCAACCTCAGCTATTCGGGCGGATGCTCGTGCAGCGCCGGCGTGGGAAACGTATACGTTTCAGGCTCGGCGACCTGCGCCCCCTTGGAAATCCAGCGCAGAGTGAGCGCATAGGCCAGCACTGAACCGCCGCCCACAAGTGACACGGCAATCCCCCCCAGGCCGGCGGTGTTCACTAGCCAGTAGAAGAGTTGAAAAATCGGATATTGCATCGGGAAGTTCATGGCTGTTCCTAAAAGTGGGCGCGGCAATCCGGACAATAGTCCAGCCACGCCGGATGCCCGATCCGCGAGGCCACAAACGCTAGCTCGGCTGTGCTCACCGTGGGTTGACCGCAGTCGCGGCATCGGGCGCGGGGCGATTGGCACAGCGCTCCCCATTCTCCCGCCGACAGCGATCCCTCGCGCAGTTGCGTCATTTCCAGCGCGCCCGCATCGCAGACCAACTGGCATTTGCCGCACCCCACGCACGCAGCCGGCAACAGAAGGAGTGTGGTCTCGGCATCGCTTTCGCGCACGGCGAGGGCGCGCACCGGGCACACTTGCGCGCAGAAACCGCACAGAGTGCAGGACTCGGCGCGAGGGATGACGGGCAGTTTCTGAATGCGGAATGACACCGCACTTGCGTGCTGGTGCAAGTGTGAATGCTGAATGATGAATGGTGAATGTGCTTCCGCGCGCATTCCGCATTCCGCATTTTGCATTTTGCATTTTGCTTCCGTCAGCCAGTCGGCCAGCAACCGGCCAATCGGGCCGTACACTTCATCGGCGGAGTGCGACAACGCCTGGCCCAATTGCGGCAGCCAGCGCCCGGCATGCCGCGCGATGAAGTTCCGCTCCATGTCTGTAGAGACGACCGGCCCGGTCGTCTCTACGTTTTCGGCCAGATGCGCGAGAAAAGCCAATTCCAACGAAGCGTGATCCGGCAGCTCTGCGCCCTCGGTCTCCAACCCGGCGTCGCGATACAGTCGCTCGACGACGAAAGTTTCCGCCCCGAGCAACCGGCCGGTGAGCGCCGCCGACTCGTACAACCAGAAGCGCGGGCCGCCCGGCCCGGCAAACAGCGCCGCATACCGCGCCCGTCGCGCCGCGAGCGATTCAGCGCGGACCTGGGACAACGACTCTGCCGCGCGGCGCGCAGCCTCCGACGTGGGCGCGAGCCGAACCGCGCATTCAAACAGCGGCCACTCGCACCCCGGCAGAGCCAGCCAATCCGGCGGCTCGGCCAGAGCCTCGGCTAGGGCGTGATAGACGCGGGAGCGGGCGCGAAACATGGGCATTATCAAGGGTGTGGTGGAGGTCTGAGGTCAGAAGTCGGAGGTCAGAGGTCGCAGGCAAACCCGACTTCTGACTTCCGACCTCCGACTTCTATTCACCCTTCATCGCCCCAGCCAACTGGCGGATGATGTCCAGCGGGATGGGCAGGATGGTGGCGTTCTTCTCCCCGGCCATCTCCACCAGCGTTTGCATGTAGCGCAGTTGCAGGCTGGCGGGCGAGGCGGCAAGTCGTTCCCCGGCTTCGGCCAGCGCCACCGAAGCCAATCGCTCGCCGTCGGCGTGGATGATCTTGGCGCGCTTCTCGCGCTCGGCCTCGGCCTGGCGGGCCATGGCCCGCTGCAGGTTTTCGGGAAGCAGCACGTCTTTGACCTCGACGATGCCCGCCTTGACGCCCCACGGCTCAGTGTGCGTATCAATGATCTCGCGCAGACGCTCATTAATCATGTCCCGGTGCGCCAGCAGTTCATCCAGATCGGATTGACCCAGCACACTTCGCAGCGTGGTCTGGGCAATTTGGCTGGTGGCTTTGGCGTAGTTCTGCACCTTCACGATGGTGTCGGTGGCATTGACCGGCTGAAAATACACCACGGCATCCACCTGCACCGTAACACCGTCGCGGGTGATCACCTCCTGCGGCTCGACGACCAGCGTTTCCACGCGCATGTCCACCCGGATCATCCGTTCAATGAACGGGATGATCAGGTTCAGCCCGGGTCCGCGCTCGCCGACGAGTTTGCCGAAGCGGAATACCACGCCGTGCTGATACTGCCAGACGATCTTGATTGCCGGGACGAGCAGCACCAACAGCACCACGACAGCGCCCACGATGGGATACAAATATTGTGACATCAGAGCCTCCTTGATTGCTCAATTTCCGCTTACTTGAAGCGGTATTTTTCTTCCTCGGCTTGCTCGCCGCCGCGCAATATCCAGCGTGTGAGCAGGAAGTAAACAGTGGCCGCCGAACCGATGACCGTGACGACTATCACGCCGCCGGGGCCGGCCGAAGTAAATAACGATGCGATCCATTCGCCGATGGGCATCTTGTGTTCTCCTAAATCGCGCCTGCAAGGCGCTCCTGCTCTTCAGCGCGCCCGCCCTGCCCCGAACACCCGGCGACGCGGCTGGACCGGCGGCGCTTCAGCTTCCACGACTTCCGCCGTTTCCCAGATCGGCACGATGGGGAAAAGACGGGTGAACACGGCGTAGAGCAGCACCAACCCGGCGAACAGCGCCGCGGTGATCGCCCCCTCCACCCACGTCGGCTGATAGTTCCCCATTCCCTCCATCAATGTCGAGATCAAACGGGGGCGAGTCTCCGTCGGGACGATGACGATGTAACGCTCGAGCCACATGCCGACGTTGACCAGCACCGAGGCCGTCACCATCCAGCCGATGCGATTCTTGCCCAGAAAAACGAAAATGATAAGCGGCAGGACGAAGACCGTGAGAAACATCAGCCAGAAGAGCAGAGCAA
This sequence comes from Chloroflexota bacterium, assembly GCA_016213135.1. Lineage (GTDB taxonomy): Bacteria > Chloroflexota > Anaerolineae > Anaerolineales > VGOW01 > VGOW01. The sequence continues at coordinate 11,184 of JACRBQ010000123.1, forward strand.
ACTCGCCGGTAAATTTCTGCCAGAAGACTTCCATCTCCTCTGGCAGACTGCCGTAGAACTGGGTGAGATGCTCGGCCACGATCATGTAAAACCAGCCCAGCGTGAACACGATCAGCAGTTTGCGCAGCGAGTTGAACAGGCTGACGGTCAGCACCTCTTCCATGTGATACACACGGCGCAGGATCGCGAGGACAATCACCACCGCCGCCGTGCCGGAGAAGATCGCGCCCAGCAGAAAGAACGGGCCGATGAGAGCCGTGTGCCAGCCCGGCTGGACGGTCATGCCGAACACCCACGAAACGACGGTATGCACCGTGACCACCAGCATTGTCATGAAGATCGCCATCCCGTCCAGCACGCGCTCGAGGCGGTGAAACTGCTCGGGGCGTCCCCGCCAGCCGAGGGCGAGGAGCTCGTACGTGCGCCGTTGCCACAGCGGGGACTCCGTGAGCCGGTCGCGGCAGAGGGCAATGTCGGGCAGGAGCGAGAGATAGAAAAAGACCACGCTGGAAAAAAGGTAGAGCGACACCGCCGTGAAGTCCCACAACAGCGGTGACTGAAACCGGCCATAAAAGATGACGTTGAGCGCGCGGTCAGGGCGGCCCATATCAATGAGGATGCTGGCCACGCCGAAGGGCAGGCTGAACAGGGTGATGGCCTCCGCCGCCCGCGTGAGCGGCTTGCGCCATTCGGCGCCGGCCAGCCGCAGGATGGCCGAGATGAACGTGCCCGAATGGGCCAGGCCAATGAAGAAAACGAAGTTGGTGATGTACACTCCCCAATACACCGGACGGTTCAACCCGGTGACGCCCATCCCGAAAATCCACTGCCGCGAATAAGCGTAGGCGCCGAGCCCCATCACGCCGAGTAAAACCGCCCACAGCCAGCGATCCGCGAGCGCGATGCGGCGCAAAGGGGATAGGATGGTGCCTTCGTGTTTGTTCTGGGGATGATATGGCGCCGTTAAGCGCATGGTCTATCCTTTACAGTTTGAGTCTCCGCCGGCGCAGCCGTCCGGTTTCGGATGGCTCCGGGGCGGGGATGACGATCTTCGACTGCGCTTCTTCGATGACGCGCCCCTCGGCCACTTCCCAAATTGAAACTGCCGGGAACAGCTTGAAGAAGACGAGAAACATCAGCCCAAACAGCGCCAGCGAAGCGGCGGTGAGCGAGGCCTCGGTGAGCGTGGGGCTATACAGCGCGTAGGGGATCAGTCGCGGGTGGGTCATCGTAGGCACGATGATATTCCAGCGCTCCAGCCACATGCCGATCACCACACATACCGCCGCGATCACGGAAGCGGTCACCGGCCTCGCCTTGAGCCACGGATTGGCGCCCAACCCGGCCCCAACGGCAAAGAGGATTAGCAACGTCCACGCCAGCGTGCGGCCAGCGGGCGCGGCGATGGCGGCAGTGACCGGCGTTGGAGGCGACGAGAGGAGAAAGAACAGGGTAACCGCCGCCGCGCCAGCCGAGGCCAGCGCGTAGCGCGGGCGGAAGACCGGCACGCGTTCGGCGGAAGCGGGCAACAATCGCGGCACGACCAGCACCCAGAACGCAACGGCCATCAGCGCGACCATCAGCCAGAAGCTGGGCGCGAACTCGCCCCACAGTTTAGCCGCCAGCACCGGGAACTCTTCGACCTGCTGGCCGGCGGCGATGCTGAGATGTTCGGCGTAGGTGAAGTAAGCCCAGATGGCGTTCATCGCCACGAACAACAGGCCGAGGTTGCGATACTGCCGCTCGGCGATGTACTGCTCCAGTCCCAGCACTTTCCGCACGGCGGTCATGGCGATGAACAGCGCGCCGATGCCGGAGAAGATCGCGCCGACGACGAAGTACGGGCCGAAGATGGAAGAGTGCCAACCGGGTTGCACCGTCGTCGCCAGAATCCACGAGATGATGGTATGCACCGAGACGGCGACCGGGATGATGAACACGGCCATGATCGAGATGGCCTTCTCCAGCCGCGCCCACTGTTCGCGCGTGCCGCGCCAACCGAGGGCCAGCAGAGTGTAGAGTCGGCGTTGCCAGCCGGGGGCCTCGCCGGGCGCGTTGTCGCGCAGAAGCGCCACGTCAGGGATCAGCGGCAGATAGAGGTAGGTAATCGAGCCGAGGAAGTACGCCGTCACCGAGATCACGTCCCACAGGATGGGCGACTGGATGCGGCCATGCAGAATGACGAAGAGCAGCCGGTCGGGGCGGCCCATGTCAATGATAATCTGCAATGTGCCGACGATGAGGGCGAAGGCGGTGATGGCCTCGGCCACGCGGGTGATGGGCCGCCGCCACTCGGCGCCCGTCACACGCAGGATGGCCGAGATGAGCGTCCCGGCGTGGCTGATGCCGATGAAGAAAATGAAGTTCACCATGTACACGCCCCAATACGTGGGGCGATTCATTCCGGTTTCGCCGAGGCCGAAGAGGAACTGCCGGATGTACATGAAGACGCCCCAGCCGATGACGGCGAGCAGGGCGACTGCGGCCAGCCAGAAGCGTGGCCCCGGCGCGGCGAACAGCGGATCGATTAACTTGGCTTTGTCACGGGGATCGACTCTGAGCATGTTAGCCTTCTCGCAAATAAACTACCTTCGGATGCGTGCCAACTTCCTCAAGCAACCGAAAGGCGCGCGGGCTTTTGGCTAACAACGAGACGGTGCTGTTCGGGTCGTCGAGGTCGCCGAAGAAGCGGGCCTTACCGGTGCAAGTTTGCACGCAGGCGGGAACGTATTCGTCGGCGCGGAACCGGCGGCCTTCGGCCTCGGCGCGAGCGCGGGCCTTGCGCAGGCGGTGTATGCAGAAGGTGCATTTTTCGACCACGCCTTTGGGCCGAATGGCGGGGCCTTCGAGGTCGCCGTCGCCTTCGATCCTGTCCGGGTTCAAATGTTCGCTCATCGGCTCTTCCCACTCCGGCGCGTACCAGTTGAAATATCGCACGCCGTAGGGGCAGGCCACGGTGCAGAAGCGGCAGCCGATACAGCGGGCGTAGTTCTGCCGCACCAGCCCTTCGTCGTCTTTGTAAGTCGCCTGCACCGGGCAGACTTTGACACAGGGCGGATTATCGCAATGCATGCACGGGCGCGTCAGGTAGCGCGTCTTGACGTTCGGATACTCGCCGGTCTCCTCGGTGGGATTGATCGGCATGGGGAACACGTCGTTCCAACGCACGGCGCGGCCTTTCACGGCTTCGGCAGGGTTCACCACCGGCGTGTTGTTCTCGAACCGGCAGGCAATACTGCAACCCTGACAGGCGACGCACTTATCGAGATCGATTACCATAGACCAGCGCATAAAGAAACTCCAAACTTCAAATTTCAAACTCCAAAAGCCCAAGCCCCAAAATTCCGTCGCGCCTTTTGAATTTTGGAGTTTGGGGTTTGGAGTTTTAGGCTCGATACACTTTCACTCTGGTATTCGTGAACGCGGCCAACCCCGCCGCCGGCTCGGAGACCGGATTGAGCAGAGCCATGCCGTTCACGCCGCGATCTTTGGCCCAGCGGCCAACGGCTGTGTGGCCCTGGTTGTATGGCAGATTCACCACGTCGGGGCGCAGGCCTTTGACGATACGCGCTTTCGTCCGCGCTTTGCCGAACGGACTCTCGACCCATACTTCGTCTTTGTCCTTCAGGCCAAGTTCCCGCGCCGCTTCGGGGTTTATCTCCAGCCAACTGCCCCACGTCTCGCCCACGGTCATGCCGCTGTTCTCTTGCAGGGTGGGCAGGTTGGCCGCCGCGCTCACCGGGCCGAGGCTCATCAGCGTGATGACGTTGAGGGTGAAAGGATAATCGGCGGCCTCACCGACATAGGGGGTCGGTTCGTAGTGCGGCAGGCTCACGGCGCCGCCGGGTAGGGAGCGACCACTCGTGTCGCCCCTACTTAGGCCCAGCGCGGACAGTTGGGATTCATCCAGCGTGCCGAGGATGCAGTTCAACTCCCGGCTATAAAAGTCGAAGTATCCGTCGCGCGGCGCGTTGCGGCGGTCGCGGCCCACCACTTCCTTCACCCACTTGTCACTGCCGCGCCGCGCAAAGCGATAGCCCGGTGTCATCCACACCCCCAGCTCTGACACCGTTTGCCAATCCGCGCCCACGTCGGCCAAACGGAAGCGCAGCGCTTCTTCGTACGTTTTCCACGGGAATGCGCGCGCCACCGGATCACCCACCACCGCCGCCACGCGCAGGAAGAAATCACCCACGCTCAACGTATCGTGTCGCGGCGAAATCACAGGTTGGCGGAGTCCCACGCCGGGATAGCCCAGTCCTTCAAAGAAATGATCTTCGTATCGCTCGAGGAACGTGGGCTCCGGCAAAACGAGATCGGCGTACTGCGCGGACTCGTCCATGAACGAGGCAAACGAAACGATGAACGGAATCTTGTCGAAGGCCCCGACGAAGCGCGCGCCGCCGGGGACTTCGTACACGGGGTTGGCGTCGTAGAGGAACAGAACTTCCAGCGGGTGACCGGCCAGCACGCGGTCGGCGACGGCCTGATAAGCATCGCGGGCCAGCGGGAACTGCGTGCCCGCGCCGTCAATTCGTTCTGCGCCACAGCCTTGCTGAGCGATTGTGTCAACGGGCAGGTCGGGCCAATTTTGCAATATGGGGTAACGTTGAGTGAGCACGCCGCCCCGGGCGTCAATGCTGCCGACCAGCGCGTTGAGGCAGTGCACGGCCATCGCCGCGTACACGCCGCCGAGCGTGCCGTTGAGCAGTCCGCCCTTGCCCGGCAGAATGGCGATCGCCGGTTTGTTTCCGGCGAACTCGCCTGCCAGCCGCGAGATCATCGTCGCCGGCACACCGGTAATCTCCTCGACGCGGGCGGGGTCGTAATTTTCCAGAACGAAGTCCTTGAAGCCTTTGTGCAGAACCGTGCCGGATTCATCCGGAAAATCTTCGTATCCAAAACTGTAGTTGTTGACAAAGTTAGAATCGACCAAACCGGCGCGGATGATGACGTTGGCCAGGCCGAGGGCGAGGGCCGCGTCCGTGCCGGGGTTGATTGGAATCCATTCGTCGGCCTTGGCCCCGCTCACGCCCTGCCGCGGATCAATGACGACGACCTTGCCCCGGTCGGCGCGGCCGCGCCGCATGTACGAATATCCGGACACCATGCGCTGCGGGAACGGCCCGGCCTCCAGCAAACTCGCGCCGAAGCTGAGGACGTAATTGCTGTTTTCGAGATCGTAGGCCGGCAGATCGTAAATGCCCTGGGTGAGATACATGCCCAGCTTGGCGGCGGCGACATTCAAGCTTTCGCGCGAGATGACATTGGGTGAGCCAATGGCGCGCATGAATCGTTCGAGGAAGGAACTCAGTTGGCCGCGAGCCTCGCCGTGCATCAATGCGGCGCGCTCCGGTTTCCCGGCGGCGCGCAGGTCGCCGAGTTTCTGCGCGACGGTTTGAACAGCCTCATCCCACGAAATGGGTTGCCACTCGCCCGAACCGCGCGCGCCCGCGCGCTTCATCGGCCCGGTGAGCCGGTCGGGGTTGTAGAGCAACTCCGGCGCGGCTTGCCCCTTGGGGCAAAGCGCGCCGAGGTTGATCGGGTGCATGGGGTTGCCTTCGAGCTTGACGGCGCGGCCATCGGCTACGCGAGTCAAAGTCCCGCACCCGCTGGGGCAGAGCAGGCACACCCCCGGCACGATCACGTCGTCCGCCGACGTGAGGAGCGCGCCGCCGAAGGCGCGCACGGATCGCGCGGTGAGCAGACTCGGCAGGCCGCCCATTACGGCGGCGCTTGCCACTGTGGTGGCGGCCAGTTTGAGAAATTCGCGGCGGGTCAGTCCTGCCCTGAGCGCAGTCGAAGGGGGAGTAGCCATGTCACTTGACTCCGCATTTCACCGTAGCCGAGACGGGTGAGCATTTGAATTGCGCCGGTGGCAGCGGGTACGAATCGGGCAAAGGTGGAATGCTTCCGTCGGCCAATCCGGCCACAAAGGTCGCCAACGCATCCAGTTGGGCATTGGTAAACTGGCCCTTGAACGCAGGCATGCCGCTCTGGGGAATGCCCTGCACGACAAAGGAACGGATGGCCGGTTTGGAGATTCGCATTCCGGTCAGGCCGATGGCAAAAAGCCCGTCCCCCTTGGAGCCGTGGCAGGCGGCACAGGCAATGTCATAAAGCTCCGAGCCATCGCTCACCCCGGGGGCCATGAGCACGCCCGGAAGCGGTGGCACGGAATCGGGCCGGCCACGGGCCGCCCACAGCAGCCCGCGAAGGGTGCGCGGGCCGCCGCCGCCGGGGCTGACGTGGCAGGCGGCGCATGCCTCGCCCGTGCGCTCCGCATATTCCGGCAGGGCATAGGCCGGGCGCGCGTCGGCCAACAACGTCACCGCCGCGAAGAGGGCCGCGGCGAGCAAGACCGCAGCTGCATATTGAACGAACCGGATGAGGCCGATAGGCAATCGTTTCATGGCTTTGTTCCAGGCCTGCCAGGGCTTGTGAACCTGGCAGGCCTGGGCTAAGAAGCATACACGAACAACGGGGTTATCTCATTGTTTAGCGGTGCACTTTAGTAACGTCGAACTCGCGGCCCGCGCCGTGGCACACAGCGCAGGTTTCGATGCCGGAGCCGGTCGTCTGCAATTCGACGTGCCCGCTCGCCGCCGTGCTGTCGTGGCAGGCGGTGCACACCGAGCGGATGGGCAGAGTCGTCGAGATCACTTTGCCGGCCTGCGTGACGGTCGTCGGTTGGACACCGCCGGGTAGCGGCAGGCCGTATGTGCCGGCCACGTGACATGTCTGGCAAGCCGCCAGATTGCCGGGGAAGATGACGTTGCCGAAGTCAATCGGCCTTCCGCCGAAGCCGTACACGACCAGCGGGTTGTTGGCTTCTTCACCCCGGTGGAGGCGGTGGATCAACACGCGGAAGTTGATGCTGGTGGGCGGCATGGCTTCCGCCGGACGCCGGGCCTCGTCCGTGCCCGTCGGGTTGTGGCACAGCACGCAGTATTCGGTATTCTGCCGGACGGTGCCGTGCAGGGCCAGGCTGCTGTGGCAGGCGTTGCACTTCTCGCGGTCCACCGCCTTTCGCCGCGCAACCGGGTTGCCGCCAGTGAGCGATACATACGCCACCGGGTTGAAAGCGGCCACCCGCACCGGCACCTCGACGCCCTCGATCGTTTCCATCACGTACCCTTCCATGCCGACGGCGTAGGTGCCGGTGGCATCGGCGGGGATTTTATCCGTGAAGGTGTAACGATAGGCCCCGCTGCCTGCGTCTTCGACTACCGGAGGCGTTGAGGGCACGGCCGGATCGGTTGACTTCCGGAAGATCGTCTCGGTCACCCGGTTAGTGTAGTCGCTGGTCGGGCCGGCCAGCGTCACGGCCAGGTAATCCATATCGGCGGGCGCGATGGCCGCGCCGCTGTTGTCGGTGACCTTGAAGGTCACCACCGGCGAGCCATCGGCGACGGCACCCTCGACGCTGACGATTTCCAACTTCACACCCTTGACCTTGCTCGAAATCGCCGGGATGACGTGCGCGCCGGTAACCGAGGCGTCGAACTCTTCGCCGTCCGGTTCGTGGCAGGCGGCGCACTTCGCCTCGTCGGTGACTTTGCCGCCGGGATGGTTTTCACCAGTCGCCAGGTTGACGTTGTCGTGACAGGAGGTACAGGCCGCCGTATTCGGCGCGGTCTTGTAGTGGTCACTCTGCGCGCCGCCGCTGTGGCACGTCGTGCAGTTGCGCGTGTCCTGCGGCCACGTGCCGAGCGAAAAGTTGAAGACGTTCTGCCGGTTGCCGACGATCTGATACACCGTGCCCGCCGCCACGCTGGGCAGGCGTGTGCCGGAGTGCAGGCGGTGGATCAACACCTTGAAGTCCACCGTGTTGCCGGTCTCGGGGTCGGTGTTCTGGTCGGTGTGGCAGGTGACGCATAGCCCTGTTTCGCGCCGTGTGCCGCCGTGGATCATGATCGGGTTATGGCAGGCGCCGCAGGCGGCAGTCGTCACCACCTCCCGTGTGACGGTCGGTTCGCCGCCGGCCGGGACGAAGGTGTACACGTCGTTGGCGACCACGGTGCGGCCATCCTTGTAGGCGGACATCCCCACCACCGTGGTCAGGATGGGATCGGCTTCTAAAGTCAGGGTATTGGTGAAGGTGTAGGTATACCCCAGGTCTACGGCCTTCCAAGGGCCGCCGCTATCGGCGAAGGGCTGGATCGCAGTCGCCAGCGCGGGCTGTTTAGTCTCACCCTCGACGGCGTATGGCTGGCCCTTCACTTCGCGCAGCAGCAGGCTTTGATACTTGCTCAACTTGGTGGCATCGTCGATCACAATCTGGGCGATGGAGAAGCCGTAACCTTCGAGCGCCTCACGTTTCAACGGCGTCCCGGCGGCGTCGGTGATGGTCAGACTCACGACCGGCTTTCCGTCAGAAGGAAACTCGACGCCGGTGATCTTGACTTGAAGCCCTGGGCCGGGAGGCAGGACGGCGGCTTCGCCTTGCGCCCCTTGCGGCCCGGTTTCCCCCGGCGCCCCAACTGGCCCGGCCGGCCCGGCTGGCCCGGCCGCGCCCTGGGGACCGGCGCACGCCGCAAGAGCCAGCGCGAGTCCCAGGCACAGCAAGCCGAGAGCCATTATTCGAACTAACCGTTGCTTCATAGCATCCTCCCTAGTCTGTAGACCGAAACTACTCGCCTTCAATCAGCTTGAGCAGGTCTCCACGCCAGAGGCAGTCGTCTGCAGTTCGATATGGCCGCCCACCGCCGTACTGTTATGGCAGGCGGTGGGCGGCCATATCGAGCGAATCGGTCGCGTCGTCAACATGACCTATCCTGAACTTCAGAATAGGTCATGTTGGTATTACTCTAGGTTCTATGGTGCGCGTTTACTTCTTCATCTCTTCCAGGGCCGCCTCGAGCAGGGCCTTGGTATAGGCTGCATTGTGGACACCCATGCTCTTGTCATAGACTACGAATTTGTAGTTCCACATCGCGTTTGCGACCGCTTCGGGAACTGTCAAGGGAGCATTTGCCGAGGGATTACTCCATTTATCGGTCGCCGGGTCATAAATACCCCATAGATCGGTCGCCGGATTCAACATCTTCTTATCGACGAATATGGCATGGAGCTCTTCAACCATCGCCGTGACTTCGGTTCGCGCGCCGTTGATGTCAAAGTCCTTGGCATCGGCATGGCAGGCCTGGCAACGCGCTACTTTGGGCGCGTAGGTGTGGTTGAATTCCTCTCCCATGTGGCAGGCCACGCAGGTGTCCTCAACCGTCTTATAGTGCGCGCTCGGACTGCCGCTTACACCTAGTCCACCTTCGCCGAGCAACATCGGGGCCGGTATACCGTAGTGGGGGCCGTACCGGGAGGATGTAATCGCGATGTTTCCATCCTTAACTTCAGGCTTGGGGTTGCGGACCTGGTGGCAATTGGCGCACAGGTTCCCTGCGCCACCATCAAAGGTACCGCCGGTCATTTCCAACACCAGTGGCTGTTCACCTCCCGTCAGGGAGAAGTCTGCCTTGGTGTAAGTGGTGTGGATGTTGTGGCAGGTGCGGCAGTCGAACGGCGAGACGTTCACCACGCCTTCAACCGACGGGTCATGCGGGGGCAGGCCGGCGTTGATACGCGCCTTGGCGCCCTCGGTGCCGTGACAACCGGCGCATGCTGTAGTTTCGCCTCTTATGAAGGCTTCGCCCGTCCCATGCACAGAATTCTCTCTGAACTGCGCTTCCTTGGACCAGATCAAAGTGGTGTCATTGTGGCATTCGGTGCAGGTCAGCTCAGCAGCAGACGGAGCCACGCCAGGCTCGCCTTTTGGTCCGGCACCGCCGGGGGCGCCGGGGGCGCCCGCTGGCCCCTGTGGGCCGGGTTCGCCCGGCGCGCCAGCCGCGCCGGCACAGGCGGCCAGGATCAGTACCACCCCAAGGCCGACTAGGCCCAGGATGGCGAGGCGTAAGAAACGGTTTTTCATGGCATTCTCCTTTGTTATTCCTCTATTATGAGTTGAAGCAGATCGCTTGTATTCCCCACTAACCGCTTTTCGCGGTGATACACAATCAGTTCGTTGTCGTTCAGGCTCAGGCGGATGATCCGCACACAGGCGGGGCCGGCCTCCAGCAGGCCCAGCGTGCCTTCGGGGATGTCCCCGGCCTCGTTCTCTTCGACGAGCACCGTATCCACCTGCAGGCCGAGAATGTTCTCGCGGGCAACGACGTGATCCGATGTCGCTCCGACCAGTTCAATGCCCGGTCGATCGAGCAACAAGCGCAACGAGTCGAAAAAGAGCGCGTTTGACCAGATCGCGAACACCCGTCGTGCTTCCAAGCCACCTCCCATCCTTGCTTGCGGATATATTAGTACAAGATTAAGTGTGTGAAAATCGGGGCGAACGCTATTTGTGACAAAAAAAACGCCAAATCAATTGGCGTTTTGTGAGGGGACGGGCGGCGGCACAGGCGCCCTAGCGGGCAGCGGAGAGGGATTACGAGTCGCGCAACAGGCCGCGCTGGCGAGCAAACTGGATCAGCTCGTGGCGGCTATTCAGATTGAGCTTCTTCATCAAATTGGAGTGATGGCTGTGGACGGTGCTGGGGCTGACCACCAGCCTTTCCGCGATTTCTTTGTTGCTGTAGCCATCGGCCAACAAATGCAGGATTTCTTTTTCCCGCGGTGTGAGCGCCGGCAGGGCCAAGCTTTCCAGCCCCTTCACGCGGCTCAGGTAGTCTTGCAGGAGCTGCTTGGCCATCGTAGGGTATAGAAACACCTCGCCACGCGCTACGGCCCGGATGGCGCCGATGAGTTCGTTGGTCTCTGCGCCCTTGAGCACGTAGCCGGAGGCGCCGGCCTTGAGCACTTCAAAGAAATATTCGTCCGAGCGATGCATGGTCAGCACCAGCACCTGTATTTCGGGAAAGCGAGTCTTGATTTTGCCGGTCGCCTCCATGCCGTTCAGGCCCGGCATCGAGATATCCATTAGAATCACGTTCGGCTTCAAGGATTCGGCGGCGGCCACCGCCTCGTCGCCGGTCAGGGCCTCGCCGATCACCTCCATATCGGGTTCGGCTTCCAACAACAGGCGCACACCGGCGCGGACAATCGTATGATCGTCGGCGATCAAAACGCGGATGGGTTTAGTCATGGCCATCTTCCGGCAGGGGGACGCGGAACCGGAGCCGGGTGCCCTGGCCCGGGCGGGAACTTATTTCCAGCGTGCCGCCCAATTGCCCGATCCGTTCCTGCATCCCCAGCAAACCCAAACCCCTGGGGCCGCCGGTGAGCCTCTGGGCCTCTTCCACGTCGAAGCCCCGGCCATCGTCGTCAATTTCGCCCTCGAGCACGCCGTCCGGCGCCACCAGCGACACGCGCACGCGCCTGGCCCCGGCATGGCGCACAATGTTGCTGAGCGCCTCTTGAAAAGAGCGGAAGAGCGCCGTTTCTATTTCCGGCGGCAACCGGCGCGACAGCCCGTCGGCCTCAAGCTCGAACTGGATGGCGCCATCTTTGAGCACCCGGTCGGCGTGGGCGCGCAGCGCCGGCGCCAGTCCCAGATCGTCCAGCGACGACGGGCGAAGCGAAAGGATCATCTTGTAAGCGCGCTCGGTGGTCTCGGCGATCAACGCGCGTAACTGCCGCAGGTGCGCGCGGACTTGATCCGGCCGATCCACCATAAGGCGCTCGGCGGCCTCGAGACCGGTTGCCAACCCGGCCAGGTCCTGCCCCAGGTCATCGTGCAGATCGCGCGCCACTCGTCGCCGTTCCTCCTCTTGCGCCGTGATCAGCCGTTTGAGCAGTTCACTGCGCCGATCGGCCTCGCGGCGCAAGTTCTCGGACAGCGCACGGTTTTCAGTGGCCTCCGCCTGGAGGCGCTGGCCCATTTCATTGAACGCTGCGGTCAACCGGCCGATTTCGTCCAGACTGTCAGGCGAGAGCCGAAGATCGAGTCGCTCCTGGCCAAAGCGCGCCAGGGCCAGCGCCACGCGCTCCAGGCGGCGACCGACCAGACGGCTCAGGATCAAGTTGACGACGATCACGGTCACAATGATGGTGCCGGCCCACCACAGGAAAGTTTCACGCAAATCGGCGGCCAGCGGCGCTTCCAGCGGGGCGGCCCAAACATCGGTCAGCAGCACGCCGTTCAGCCGCTCTTCGGGATCGTGGCAGTCATGACATTCCGTGCGATTCTCAATCGGCGCCATGCTGCGGAAAACCCGCCGGCCGTCGGAGAGCGTGAACATGACGCTGCTCGGGCGCTGATCGGCAGGCAAGGCGTGGCAAGGCTGGCAATTGGGATCACGGTCGTCGAGCTGGCGGCCTACGTCCACTTCCTGTGGAGCAAATGCGACGCGGCCCGTGGTATCCATCAAATAGATTGCCCTGATCTTCTTGTCGTCCCCGATGGCATCCAACATGTGCTGGATGCCTTGCAAGTTGTGAGCAAGCATCTCGTGACGCAGGCTGTTTTCGATAACCTGGGCAGTTTGCGCAGCGACGAACGAGAGGTCGCGGAGCGCCAATTCCCGGTGGCGTACGTAATCAACCGCTGTAGAAACTCCGAGGATGAGGACGAGGGGAATTACGACACCAATGGTAACTTTGGTGCGCAGGCTGTGTCCAAGATTGGATAGCAGTTTCTGCATGGCAGAGAGACTGGGGACCTTGAGCCGGCAATGAGCAGGTGAACGATCCCGGCAGTGGCGTCATTTTGCGCCTTTTTAGGTCGCTGTTACAGTAGCGGCTATCACGCTCCTCAAGTGACAAAAATCATCGGATTTGGGACAAAAGGGCTTCACGGCTGAAGATTTTCAATCGCCACCGGCTCCACCGCATCGGCCAGCGCGAACCCGAACACCTTCGAGTAAAAATACAACTCGGCATCGAGCGTGCGCTTGATCGTTTCGGCTTTGCGAAAGCCGTGCTGCTCACCCTCGAATGGCAAATAGGCCACGGGCAATTCCTTGGCCCGCACGGCCTCGAACATCATCTGCGCCTGGGCGGGCGGCACCACTTTGTCCTCCAGCCCCTGGAACAAAATCAGCGCGCACGACAGCCGGTGCGTGTGATGCAGCGGCGATCGTTCGATGTAGAGGTCGCGCCGCGCCGGGTACGGGCCAACGAGGTTGTCGAGGTAACGCGACTCAAATTTGTGCGTGTCCTTCGCTAGCGCTTCGAGATCGCTCACGCCGTAATAGCTGGCTCCGGCTTTGAACACCTGCCGGAAGGTGAGCGCCGCCAGCGTGGTATAGCCGCCCGCGCTGCTGCCCCGGATGCACAGCCGGTCGCCATCGGCCTCACCCTGGGCCACCAAATGCCGCGCGCCGTTCACGCAATCATCCACATCCACCACGCCCCACTGCCCGTTGAGCCTCAGGCGATAGGCGCGGCCATAGCCCGTGCTGCCGCCGTAGTTCACGTCCAGCACGCCAAAGCCCCGGCTCGTCCAGAATTGAATTTCGAGATCGAGCGCCGAGGAGGCCGCGCCGGTCGGCCCGCCGTGACTGAGCACCAACAACGGCGGCCTGTCGCCGGGCGGCGCGGCAAAGTCGCGGTTGCGCGGGCGATAAAACAAACCGTGCGCCGTCAATCCGTTCTCGGTGGGGAACTCAATATCCTGCGGGCTGGAAACGTATCCGGCATCAGGCACGGTGCTGCTCGAACGGCGCGCCACCGTGCGCGCGCCGCTCACGAGGTCGAGTTGCACAATCGACAGCGGCTCGGCAGGGGAGGCGGCCACAAACACCGCGCGCCCCGGCGCGGCCTGCACCTCGGAAATCTCGGTGTACGGCAGCGGCACATTCTGCAACTCGCCACTGGCGACATCCAGCAGGCCCAAATGCCACACGCCCTGCCGCGCATAGGCGCACACAATGCGCCCCGCCGACTCGAACGCATAGGTGGACATGCCAAACACCCATTGCGGCCTGCCGAACTCCGCCTCCATCGGGCACAGCGGCTCGGCCTGCCCGTGGCGATAGCGATACAGATTCCACCAGCCGGTGCGATCGGAGACGAAATGCAGCACGCCATCGGGCGACCACTCCGGCTGGAAAACGGACTCCTCGGCCCCACCCGCCACTCGTTGGGCGCTTGTCACTGATCCATCCTCGGCCAACTCGCCCACCCAGAGCGCGGTCCCATCCCACGGCATGTTGGGATGATCCCATGTGAGCCACGCCAGCCGCGACCCGTCGGGGCTGAGGCGCGGGGTGGAGTAGAAGTCGTTGCCCTGCACGATCACGCGCCCCCCCGCCTCGTCGCCGTCGGGGTTCACCGTCACCAGCGTGTTCACTGCGCTGCCCCCGTTATGATCTTCCCGCACGCAGTACAGCAGGTTGCGGCGGCGGTCGAACCGCGCGTCGGCAAAGCGGAGCGCGCCGGCC
>JACRBQ010000124.1 GCA_016213135.1 Chloroflexota bacterium
CGCGGGCTGGAGCCGTAGCGCACGAATTGCTTCACCAGCGGCGGAGCGGTGGGGTGGTCGGGGTGGGTGCCCACGACGAGACGGGCCACGTAGTCCGAGACGTGCGAGGCAATGGGCATCTGCCGCGCCAAATGGTTCATACGCTGGATCATGGGGCCATCGGCGATCTTGTTCGTTTGCGGCGCGGCGTTGCCGGTGGTGCGAGTCAATATCTCCACCAGATCATCCGACGACGGAAACGGCACGGATACTTTGAACATGAAGCGATCCAGTTGCGCTTCGGGCAGCGGATACGTGCCTTCCATTTCAATCGGGTTCTGCGTGGCGAGGACAAAAAACGGCTCATCGAGGCGGTATGTCTTTTTGGCCACCGTCACCGCGTGCTCTTGCATGGCCTCCAGCAACGCCGATTGCGTTTTGGGCGTGGCGCGGTTAATCTCGTCGGCCAGCACGAGGTTGGCAAAGATCGGCCCCGGCTGAAAACGGAAGGCGCGGCGGCCCGACTCGTCTTCGTCGATGATGTCGGTGCCCACGATATCGGCAGGCATGAGGTCGGGCGTAAATTGCACGCGGGCGAATTTGAGATCGAGCACGGCGGAGAGAGTGCGGATGAGCATGGTTTTGCCCAGCCCCGGCACGCCCTCCAACAGCGCGTGGCCGCCGGTGAGCACGCAGATCAGCGTGTGCCGCACCACGTCTCGCTGTCCGACGATCACTTTGGCGATTTCGGCTTCAATGGCGTTGGCCGCGTCGCGGAATTGTTGGATGGTAAGTTCATCGGGCATGCTAAATGGCCTTTGAGAGAGTTAGGGATTAATTCAGGCTACGGCTCCAGTGAACTGAAGTAATCCTTGATCACCGGCTTGAAGCCCGGCGGCACTGCGCCGCTATCAATGGCGTATTGCGCCGACTGGTAATACTGGTCATAGACTTCGTTGTAGGGTACCTGCGCCGCGCCACTGGTCGGTGGGCGGCTGGGGCCTTCGCCTACCACCTCGCTCCCCGGGTCACCCGTGCCCGCAAGTGGCGCCTCCGG
Organism: Chloroflexota bacterium; assembly: GCA_016213135.1. Classification (GTDB taxonomy): domain Bacteria; phylum Chloroflexota; class Anaerolineae; order Anaerolineales; family VGOW01; genus VGOW01. The sequence goes on from JACRBQ010000124.1 coordinate 1,037, forward strand.
CCCGCCCGTTCCGCCGAGGTGATAGGGAGAGTAGATCGGTTCATAGGTGCGCACGCCGCCATCGCCGGGGCCGTTGTTGCTCGGTCCCGTGGTGCTGCCGGCCTCGCCGCCCTGTCCCGTGCCGCCGTCGCTCTCGCCTCGGCCCGCGCCGCCACCCTGCCCTTGTCCCTGTCCTTGACTCGCGCCCTGCCCGTTCTGACTCTGCCCGTTTTGCCCTTGCCCCTGCTGCCCGCCCTGCCCCTGGCCTTGCGCTCCCTGCTGCGCCTGCCCGGCCTGCGCCACCGATTGCTGGCCGTTAGCCACCTGCCCCGCTGCGGCGGCTGCCGCCTGAGCCGTAGTCACTTGCGAGGCCTGCGCCGACAACGCATTGGCCGCCGAGCTCAACGCCGACTGCGCTGCCTGTGTGTCACCGTTTTGCAACGCATCGGCAGCGGACTGCAACTGCTGGGCCAACTGCGGATTGGTGCTTTGCAACTGCGAGGCCGCCTGCGATAGCGATTGCGCCAACTGCTGTTGCTGCGCCGCCGACATCTGCGACGTATCGATGCTGCCAAGCGCCTGCGCCGCGGCGTTTAGATCGTTATTCTGCAGCGCCTCGCCCACCGCCTGCGAAGCGCTATTCTGCGAAAGCTGCTGCCCCGCCGATTGCAGCGCCTGCCCCTGCGCCAGCGCGTTGGGGTCGGCCAACTGCTGCAACTGTTGTTGCGCCTGCGTCAGCGCCGACACGGCTTGCTGCCGGGTCAGGGCGCCCGTTTGCAACTGCGCGATGGCCTCGTTCAGCGGCTGGGTCAACTGCTCTTTTTGCGCGTCCGTGAGTCTGGGGTCGTCCTTGATCTGCTGCCGGATGGCTTCCAGCGCCTTCACTTGTTGGGCTACGGCTTGCTGGACTGCCTGTTGTTGAGCCAACACGGCAAACTGGCGATTGGGAATTGCCAGTGACGCGGCCACCAGCGCCGCCGCCAACAACAGCGACAGCCATTCGATCCGGCGGACACGTATCGGCAACCGCGCGCGCGGGTTCACCGCCCGGGCCGCGTTCAATGCGTCAGCCAACTGATCCCGTGCCAACCATTCCGGGGCGACGATCTTCCGGCGGGCCAACTCCAGCGCCGTGCTGGTGCGCTCGCCCAGCCCGAACTGCAAATCGAAATACCGCGCCGCCGCCGATTGCGATGTGGGCCACAGCCACGCGGCCACTGCCCCCCACCCCGCGCCCAACGCCGAGGCCAGCACGGCGATCTGAATCAACTGCTCCAGCGACAGCACGGCCTTCAGCCGGGCAACGACCGCAAAGCCAAAGGCGATCATCAGCCCCAGCGTCAGCCCGCGCCCGGCCCAGTTCACCATCCGCCGGAAGCGATACCACGACAGCCATGAACTGAGAGTGTGTTCGAGTTCGGAAATGGAGGGGGCCATATCAATACCCAATACCCAATACGGAATACCAAATATTGGGTATTGGGTATTTTGTATTGGGTATTTTCATGAGGTTTCCTTCCTCTTCACTATCTGTATCGTCACCAGCACCAGCACCAGGCTGAGGAACAGGCAGAAGAGCGTGTACGGGATCCACGGCGAGGGCAGCGGGATGGCGCTGCCGTTGCTCAGCGCATAAGCCCGGCCAAAGGCGCTGTGATCCTCGATGAGGAATACCTCGGTGAACACGGCAGTAGCCAGCGGGTTCACAGCCACCAGCAGCCCAAAGCCATAAATCAGCGCGGCCTCCAACACCGGCCCCGGCGAGGAGCTGTAGCTGTAAAAGAAATACTGATATGCCGGAATAAGCACGATCATCAGCAGCGGCAGGCCCAGCACGAACACCAGCGCGAACACATAGGTGAGCACGCTGGCCCCCAGCGTGCGCCGCATAATTGCCGAGAAGAAGATGCCCACCGCGCCCGATACCATCGTGGTGGCCACCAGTATCACCAGCGAGATGGCCACTTCCTCCGGGGCCACGCCGCCCAGCAAAAACGCCAGGCTCTTGAGCGGAATGGCGGCGAACAGCAGCAACACCACAAACGACAGCGCCGACACCAGCTTGCCCAACACCAGCGACCGCGCCGGGAGCAGCGTGGTGCGCAGCAACTCGTACGTCTGCCGCTCGCGCTCGCCCGAAATGGCCCCCGCCGTAAATGCCGGGGCCACGAAGGACACAATCAGCAGTTCAATGCCCACAATGCCGCCGAACACCACCTTGCCCGCAATCTGGCTGCTCGGCCCGTACACATTGCCGCTGGAGGCGGTGTAGGCAAAATACAACAGCACCGCGAACAGGCTGATCAGCCCCAGATGGGCGGTGAGCACCACAAACGCCCGATTGCCGCGCATGCGCCCGCGCAACTCTTTGATCACCACCGGGTTGCGGGTCAGCCGCTCGCGGAAAGAGAGGCGGGGCTTCTTGTCGGGAATAGGCAGGGCAGATTCGGTCATAGTCAATTCTCAAGGCACAATTCACAATGCACAATTGAGCATTGAGAATTGTGAATTGCGCATTGTGTGTTCATGACACAATTCCCTTCGTCGCCCGCATGAACACTTCTTCCATGTCGCGCACGTCTTCGCTAAAGTGCACCACGGGGATGCCCTGCGCGACCAGCCAGGCGAGGATGGCGCTCACTGCCGCATCATCGCCGGCGTATTCCACCACCAGCCTGGCTCGCCCCGCCCCCTCAACTTGCTCCACCACTTCCACTTCGGCCACGCCCTCCACCGCTGCCAGCGCGGCCCGGGCCTCGGTCAGCTTGTCCAGCAGCGTCACGTGGATGCGGCGGTGCGGCATCAGGCGGCGCTGCATGTCCTCCAGCTTGCCCACGGCCACCAGCTTCCCGGCCTCCACAATGCCCACGTCGGTGCAAATCTCGGCCACGTCCGCCAGAATGTGCGTCGAAAAGAAAATCGTCTTGCCCATCCGCGCCAGCTCCACCAGCAGCTCGCGGATTTCGATGCGGGCGCGCGGGTCCAGCCCCGAGGCCGGTTCGTCCAAAATCAGCACTTGCGGATCGTGGGCCAGCGTGCGGGCCAGCGCCAGCCGCTGCTTCATCCCGCGCGACAGCGCCTCCACCCGGTCGTCGCGGCGGTGCGCCAGGTCTACCAACTCCAGCAAATCCTGATTAATGGCCGGGCGCTTGGCTTCGGGAATCTCGTAACACGCGCCGAAGAAATCGAGATATTCCCACACCGTCATGTCGTCGTACACGCCGAAGAAGTCGGGCATGTAGCCAATGGCCCGGCGCACGTCGCGAGGATTCTTGATGACCGAATACCCGGCCACATAGGCTTCACCGCTGGTGGGGGCCATGAGCGTGGTGAGGATGCGCATGGTGGTGGTTTTGCCGGCGCCGTTAGGCCCCACAAAGCCAAAGATGGCTCCCGACTGCACTTGCAGCGAAAGGCCGCTCACGGCGGTGAGCTTGCCGTAAGTTTTGACGAGGTCCTTGATCTCGATGATCGGCGTCATAGCCATTGAATTCGTAGTGTAGTATCGGGCCTCGTGCCCGTTTTCCAGCCCATTCGCCGCCCACAAGGGGCGATACTACGGCTTTCGCAATCTACTCATTACCGGTTCACCACCAGCGTAAAGTCCAACGATTCGATATTCACCGACGATTGGAAGCCGGTGTTCTCCAGCTTCACGTCAATGTGCCCATCCGGGCCGACAAACCGGCCGGCGTTCGCCACCGTTACATCGCCCCACTTCAAATTGTCCACCGGCACCCACGCCCCCTCGCTCTCGTCGAGCAAGCTCAGAGTGAACGGCGCCGCGCCCGTTGCGCCGTACGAGCTGAGATGCGCCGTTACCGACTCGACCGACTTGAAATCCATTTCGACCACCGGCTTGTAGCGCAGCGCGAAGTAGCCCGGATTGAGATACGTGTCGTAGGGCGTGGCGTTGCCGCCCGTGCCCGTGTCTATGGCTTGCCACGACATCAGCCCCGGCGTAATGGTCACCCGCCCCAGGCTCACCACCACTTGCGGCTGCAAGCGTACGATGTACAGCGTCTGATCGGCAATGTTGTATTTGCGCCCCAACAACGAGGCCTGCACGGGCGAGGTGTCGGCCCACCCCACAAGGTAAGTGCCGCTGCCGCGGCCCCCGCTATTGTAGGGGTCAAACAGCCACGTCAGCAACGTGTAACGGCGATAAGTTTCCCGGTCGTTGTAATAGGATACGCCGCCCAGAATGTCGTCCACCGTGGTGTCGTTAGAGGTGGGCGCGTAGCCGAAGAGCGCGCTCACCGGCGGGCTGGGCTTCAACGCGCGAACCTGCGCCGCGCTCTGCAGCGCCCAAATGGAGCGGGTGGCCGCCAGCGGCATACCGACCGACACCGTGGCCCCCGGCGCAACATCGCCCGCCGATTGCACGCCGCCCGCCGTCAGTATCACCGCCTTCAGCAGCGTCACGTCACTGAGATTGGTGATCGTGCCGCCGAGTGTGGCTTGCGTTCCCTGCACGGTGTATTTCAAGTTGGATGCGAATTTGGGCGCGGCCACTTGCCCCTGCACCCAAAACGGCTTCACCGCCCCAACATCCACCCGCGCCCGGCGCACCACCACCGAGTCGCCCTGCTCCACCGGCGACCCGTCCAGCGAGGTATCGAGCGCGCCGTAATAGGCATCCGACGGAAATGGCTTCAACAGCATGTCTCCGGCAATGGACAAATCATATTCGTCGCGATTGGGCGAGAAGATGCCGATGAGCGCATCCACTTCCGCCCGGTCGGAGTTTTCCCAAGCCTGCGCCACGGCCAGCCGGTGCAACGTGGGTCGCGTGCCGCGCAGGCTGAACCCGGCCGTATAAGTGATGCCGGTGAACAGCGCCACCAACACCGGAACCGTCACCCATGCCCACTCGCGGCGCTTGAGCCGTCGCAAAATCAAATAGTTCAGCGGGCCAATGGCCAACACGTAGCCGCCGAGGAAGACCATGATTTGCAGCACGTGCGGCAGGCTCACACCGGGGATGGTGCTCACCGCCTCGCCGCCGTTATACCAGTTGCGATACTGATTGGCCCAGCCGGGCCGCTCGCCGCTCACCGACAGCAGCGCGCGGTATACCCCCTCCATCCCGTCCCAACTTTTCAGCGGCGCCAGCGCCGGGTCCATCGCCAAAAAGAAAACAGCGCCGTAGCCCAGCGACTGCCCCGCCAACAAACCCCCCGTCACCAGCACTTGCGCCCCGGGCCGCACCGTGCCCACTGCCGCAATGGCCGCGCCTGTGGGGGCCGCCTCGTCGGCATACGCGGCCAACGCCTCCAGCTCGTTCACCGTTTCCGTGCCACTCGGCTGCACGGGCAACAAATCGGCCAGCCCGGCAACAGTCCTTTGCCAGTTGGGGCCGCCCGCCACCACCAGCCGCCCCCCGCCCGACACCCAGGCCTTCAGCGCCGCTTTCTGCCCGTCGGTCATTGGGCCGGTATCGGCATCCGACACCACCAACACATCCAGCGCCTTCCATGCTTCTGCCACTGGCGGCAGATCGTCCAACGCAAGCTGCGCCACGTGCGCCTGCCCGTTCGCCGGGTCCACTGTGGCGAGAACGTTGAAGGCGGAGGGGCTGGCAGCCACCACGCCGTACAGCAGATCGTTGGCCGACACCTGTCTGAACTTGATGGAAGCCGAACCGTAAATCTGCTTGCCCGCCGCATACGAAACGCCGAGATTACTCACATACCCTTCGGCGGCCACGTACATGAACACTTCTTTGCGCGCGCCACTCGGCAGTTCCACCGGGCGCACAAAATCCAGCGCCGAGCCATTAGACCGCGCAGCCGAAATTTTGACCGCCCCGTTGACGTCGGGGCCGCTATTGGTGAGCGTAATGCGAACGGGGATCCACTGGTTTTCTTTGGCGTAGCCGTCGTACCCGGCGCGCACGATAAGCGCCACTTGCCCGGTTTGCGCGCGCGCCAACGTCCGCGTCGGCGCAACCAACGCCGCCACGAGGACAAATAACAGAAGAATGCGCGCCCTTGGCATGGCTGAAAGCATAACACAGGCACCGGGCCGGCGACCACATCCCATTTGCCGCCGATTTACCACTGCACCGTAAACTCGGCGCGGCGGGGGATAGTGACGGGAACGCGCAGGCCCAGCGAATCGCCGATGGCAAATTGGGAAACGGCTTCGTCGCCGACGAGGGGGGCCACGCGCACGGCCGGGGAACGCCCAGCCACGTCCGGCAGACTCAGCACAACGTGCCCCTCAGCCTCTCGCCCCAGGTTGATGATCAGACGTGCAGCATGGTCGCCCGGTTCCCAGGCTTCCACTTCGCCGCCCTGCGAAAAGTGGAGCGACGAACCGAGGTATTGCGGGGCCGCCAACGCGGGCCGCACGGCTAACAGCCGCCCACTGTGCGGGGGCAGATCATATTGCACGGGCGCTGTGGCCAACGTGTGGGTTTGTTGCCAGAAATCGTGAACGTGGCTCGCCGGTTCCCCGGCAGGGTGAGGCAGCCACCGGGTGGCGGGTTTTTCATCCCAATTAAATAAACCAATCACCGCCCAATCGCCCACTGCGCCGCTCATCGGCAATTCAAAATGCTCCGGCATTTCTTTTTCCAGCCAGTCGCGGGCCAGGGCGGTGCGGCCCAGCACCGGCAACAACGGCTCGATGAGGCGGCGGCGCTCGGCGGAGAGTTTGGTGAGATCGTCGGAGATGAAGAACATGCCGCCGGTGAGGGCGATGACGGTGGCCAGGGCGGTCACTTCGTCCAGCGACAGCCGGGAGTCGTCGCGCACCAGCAAACAATCGGGGTCGTTGAGCCACCAGCGGCGGTGCAACGGCGCGCGGGTGATGCTGTTGCGGATGGCGCTGCGCGCCGAGGGCATGGCCGGTTCGTTGCGGAAGGGAAACGAGAGGCCGGAGAACGAAGGCCGCCAGCGGGGGTCCACGTCGGCGCTGATGCGCATGGCATCCACCACGCCCACGGCGGCGCCCAGCGGGCAGCCGCAGCCAAGGAGGAATGTGTCCGGCCCGGCGGCTTCGCGGATGAGGTCGAGGCCGAGGCGCAGCGCCTGAGCGCGGGTGCGGGTGGGGTCGTGCCGCACGCCGGGCAACGCGGCGGCGTAAAGAAAATCGAGTTTGAGGTAGGGGTAGCCCCAATCGTTGACGGCGGTGCTAATGAGTTCGCGGGTGTGCGCCTGCACGTCGGGGTGCGTCACGTCCAGCCCGCGCGAAAACGTGTTGAACACAAAGCCGGCGTTGGCCGGCAGGCCGAGCGGGTTGCGAATGAACCAATCGGGGTGGTCGTGCGCGAGGCGCGAGCCGGGTTTGGCGATGAACGGGGCCAGCCACAGGCCGGGGGTGAGGCCCCGCCCGGCGATGCTCTGCGCCAGCGCGCGCAAGCCGGAGGGGAATTTGGCGTTGGGGGTGAACCAATCGCCCACTTCGGTTTCAAAGCCGTCGTCGAGTTGCACCAACGAGAGCGGCAACCGATCCTGCCCGGCGGCCACTTGCTCAAGGTTGGCGCGCACGTGGGCTTCGGTGACGTTGGCAAAATAGGTGTACCACGAGCACCAGCCCACCGGGGTGCGCGCCGGAACGCGCGCGGCGTTTTCGCGGCCCACCGCTTCGGCGTATTCGGTCAGAGGGTCGAGGTCATATTGCGGCAGCAATTGAACGTATGCCCAATCGGTGAACAGGTCTGCGCCGGGAGGCACGGTCACGTCGTCGCACTGGGCGCGCAAGCGCAGCGAGGGCGAGTGCGGCTTGACCACTGTGTCTATGGAGCCAAACTGCCGACGCTGGGAGAGGAAGCCCGCCACAATGGCGCTGTGCTCGGCGGGGTCGGCCAGCACGCCGAACATATCCCCGGAGAACTGCCCGCGAATTTCGGGGGCCGGCGTGGCCGGGTTGTGGTTGGGCGGCCCCTGCAGCCAGCCGAGGGCGGTATACGGCTGAATGCGCCGGGCGGTGAGCGCCCCGGCAAAGCTCCAGCTTTGCCAGCCGTTGGAAAAAAAGGTGAGCGGGTTCGAGCCGGTGGAAAGCTGTGCCGCGCCGCCCTTGTGCAACGGCCCGACAAACAACGGGTTGAGCCGCACCACTTTGAACGGCTGAGCGCCCGCGTTGCGCACTAGAAGGCGGATGAGCAAAAAGGGCGGTCTGACGGCAGGGCAAACTCCACCGTGATCGCCGCCGAGTCCATACTGGATACGACGCGGGCGGCAAGCGTGTTCAGCGGGCCGTGCGGCGAGTCTTGTGTGCGTCGGGAAATGTCGGCGTCGGTGAGCGAGCCGCGCCAGTGCCAGGGCTGCAAGCCGCCGAGGTGCGGCCAGTTGCGGTCGGGGAAGCGGAAGAGACCGTTGAACCGCGCCCCGTCAATGGAGGGGGTTTCGCTGGTTTGGGAATACAGCGACCACGACGACGTGGCCGGATCGAGGGTGAAGTGGAGGTGAGGGTTGGAGAGGATGAAGGACATTGAGGCGGCTTTTCACTCGCAGCCTTGCCGCTATTCATGCGGCAGGTTAGGCGTCGTTCCCAGCCTCGTCCGGGGACAAATGCCGCTGAACAAATACAAGCACTTGCCTCAGGGCACTCTCCGGCGCAGGACTCAGATCGCTTTCGACCACAGCATCTTCGTCGCTATCGTGCAAGTGAGCAGGGAATGTGTTGATTGTTGGATGGTGCGGCGCGTTGTCCCAACGATAGAGTCGGCCTTGTTGGCGACGTTGTTCCCAGTGGTAAGCATAGTCGCCATCCGCCGACAACCAAACGTCTAAAAACGACCCGTCGGTTAACGTGATGCGGAGCTTATTGGGACTGGCCGGCGAGCCGCCAACCAATTGCGCCCCGCTGACAACATCGCCGAATTCAGTGGCGGCAAGACGCGCCAAAGCCTGATAAACACTGAGCATTCGCTATGCCTGCTCCGCAAGCTGGCGCAGTTGAGCGATGTGGGCTTCTTTATTCTTCCAAATAATGTAATCTTCCCAGGCAGGATGGCCTGTGATGCGATTGGCCTGAATTTCCTGATACAACGCCTCTTTTGAAAAAACGTCGTATCGCTCACGAATTATGGCAATTTCCAATTCAGCGAGACGAATTTCTTTCTCAACCAATGCCAGTAATCCCTTCCGAATCAACTCGGCCTGGGGTACAGCCATTAGGTTGCTGAGTTCCAGAGTGAGTGATTGTGCGCTCATCAAAGCATCTCCATTGCCAAAAGCTAGGCTCGGCGGATTAGACACGCTGAACGACATTATAGCTTGAGTAGCAAGACCGACGCGGTTTTGGAAACCGCATCGGTCTGCCTAACCGCCCCACATCTCACGTTTCACGTTTCACGCATCACGTTTCACTTCCACCACTCCGGCTCAATGGCCCCCGGGCCTAACGTGGCGCTCTGGCCGGTGGAGAGATCGTAAATGCGAATCTGCGGCTGGCCGTTGACCACTTCCTCAAAGGCCACGCGGTCGCCTGCCGGAGCCACGGCGTAATGGATGGGCTGAGGGGCCGGGATGTCTTTGAGCAGTACCACAGGGGCGGCGTCGCTGGTGAGGTCAATGGCTACCAGGCTTTGCGCCGACCCCGCCGGGATGCCCGCCTTTTCGCGCAGGATGAGGTAATTCCCGTCGGCCGTGAGCAAGCCGGAGGTCACATCGTCCTCCACCCGGTTCGCCAGCAAAATCTGATCTTGCTGCCCCAGCACGCGCGGCAGCGCGCCGTTGAACACCAAACCATCGGCCTCGGCGCTGTAAAGATAGTAATACTGCTTGGCTTGAAACACCACTTTAAACTGGCCGGGTGTGTCGGCCACCAGCCGGGCGGCGGTGAGCGGCGCGCCCGGCGCGGACGTTTTGAGCTTGAGCGCGTTGGCCGTAACAAACACCTGATCGATATCTTCGACCTGCTGGCTGATCACGCCCGTGTCGGCGTTGAGGGTGACGAAGTAGCGCTTGCCGTTGCTGCGCGTATCGAGGAAAAACAGTTCGCCGTTGGGCAGAAAGGTCATGGCCCCGGGGCCGGGAAAACCGGCCACGCGCAGCAGTTCTTTGATCGGGCCGCCGTCGAGCGGCTTGCGCACCAGGCGGCGGAACTGCTCCACGTACACTACCGATTTTCCATCGGGGGTGAGCAGCGGGGTGAAGTCCTTATCGGGGCGGGAGGCGTAATAAGTGATGTTAGGGCCGGTGGCCGAGACCACGTACAGGTCGTCTTTGTTGATAATTGCGATTTGCCCGCTGCGGCTGGAAAGGTCGGACACCCCGGCAGAGACGCACGAGGCAATGAAGGAGGAAACAATGAACAATGAAACAATGAACAATGAACAATGGGGAAGGCGTGAAGCGTGAAACGTGAAACGTGAAACGTGAGGCGTGAGGCGTGATCCGCGATCCGCACTTCGCACTTCGCACTTCACACTTCGCAATTCGCAATTCATAGTTTCACTCTCACGGGGCGGCGGCAGTCTGGGTCTGGGCGGCCTCGGTTTGCCGGAAGGGGAAGATTGACGTGGCCGTGGGCGGCGTGCCCGGCTGCGGCGTGTCGCTCGGGCCGAGGGTGTCGCTCGCCAGAGGCGTGTCGCTCGGCGTGAAGGTGAGCGACGGCGTATAGGTGATGCTCGGCGTAAACGTGATCGTCGGCGTGGGCGTAAGAGTGGGCGTGCGGGTAATGGTGGGCGTGCGCGTGATTGTCAATGTGCGCGTCACCGTGAGCGTGAGCGTGGGCGTGAGCAGGGCGGTTTCGCGCAGGCGGTCGCCGGCGGCGGAATAGAAGAAGTAGCGCGGCTGGCCGCCGGACTGGGTTTCGAGCGCGAGGAAAGAGCCGTCGTCGGCAAAGTCGGCATCGCGGATGAGTTCCCAACCGTCGTTGATCGAATCGCGCACCACCGTGCCGTCGCTGTGGAGCAGCCACAGCGTGTATTGAAAGCTGTCGTAAACCCCCACGGCAAACAGGTCTTGCGCGGCGGAGTAATCCAGCACCCGCAGATCGATCTTGTTGGCAATGAGGGTAATGGGGTCGCCCACCGGCGGCAACAGCAGCAACGACAACGCGCCGTTGGGTTGGCGGTTTTTGAACGTGAGCAAGCCGCCCTCGAACTTGGGCGTGGGACTCACCGTGGGCGCATTCGACGGAACGGCAGTGGCCGATAACCCGGCGGTGGCAACCGCCGGGCTGGTGGGAGCGGCGGGCGGCGGGGTTGCCGTGGCCGTAGGCATACGGGTAATAGTGGCGGCGAACGTGGGGGACGACAGCGGCGCCGAGATCGGGTTGTCGGGCACAAAGCCGCAGACGTTGCGCAGAATCGTGGGGCAAGTCGCCAGCGCGGCGAAGAGGGCCACGCCGAGCACCAGCAGCCCCATCACGATCCCCGTGACTATCGGCAGAACATCGGCGCGGATGAGTTCGCCTTTCACCGAGACGGTAAAGCCATCGGCAACGGCAGTGATGGTGAACGGGCCGGGCTTGCCGAGCACTTGCGCCACCGCGGTCTTCGTCTGGTTCGATTCCAACCTGAGCGTTTGCGGCTTGATGATGAAAGTCAATTGCTCGGTGGGGTCGCTGCCGGCCAAAAGCACCGTGCGTGGCGAGTCGTTGTCCACTTGGCCATTGGTGATGGTGACGGTGAAATCGCGCGCGCTTCGCCGAGGCTTGAGCTTGATGGACAGGGGCTTGGGCGCGAGTGGAGGCGGTGCAGGTGGAGGCGGAGGTGGTGCAGGAGGTGGCGGCGTGGGCGCGGGTGGAGACGGAATGCGCGACTTGGGCGCGATGACGGCAGACGATTTGGGGAGGGGAGCCGCCGACGAGGCCGGTGCAGCGCCTTCGCGGGGCAACGCCACCACCGTGGGGGCCGAGGCAACGGGATGCTCCTTCGACGGCCAGGCGGGCGGCGCAGAGTTCGCCGGGCCGAGGGCCGCATCCACGCTGCCGAAGCGAATAAAGCGCGCGCGCTCCAGCAATCGCGGCTTGTCGGGCGCAAGCGGCTCGCCGTCAATCGAAGTGCCGCCCTGCGAGCCGAGGTCTTCGAGCGTTACCTTGCCGGCCTGAAACGTGAGGCGGGCATGAGCCGGAGAAACGCCCTGCTCAGGGATAAGGATGTCGGCCTCCGGGCCGCTGCCAATGATGCTGACGGGACGGCTGACAGGCAGCGACTGCACTTGTCCGCCTGGCAGGCGAAGATGGAGAAGGCCGTAAGTCGTCATTGGAGGTGCATTTTACATTGAACGGAGGACAAATAGTAGAGACATGGGTAGGGGCGTTCAATTGAACGCCCCTACCTACGTCTCTACCGGTCGCTCGAAATGCCACTCACTTCGGCGGAGCATTCACAAGCGATGATAGTGTCGGAGCCTTTGGTCATGGTGCCCTTATATTCGCGCGCGCCAAAGTGCGCCACCCAGCCGCCGAGGTTGAACGGCGCCGGCCCGTCGGCGGGAATCCACTCGCCGTTGAATTTGCGAACGATGTGCAGATGCGTCCCCGTGGCCCGTCCGCCCTCGCAGGAAGGGTGGCCGACGGGGTCGCCCACTTCCACGGTGCGGCCCGCCGGAACCCGGCCTTCGGTGGCAATATGCTGCAACACAATATCCCAGCCGCTTTGCTCGCGCCCGTCGCCGTCAAGGTCCAGCACCACCACGCCATCGCCCGAGCGCACCACCAGCCCGGCGACAGGCGCGGTCACCCATTCGTCGGATTTCACGCAGCCGCCCTCCATTGACGGCGGGGCAAAATCGAGCGCGGCCCACGGGCTGCCCGGCTCCCACGCGGCGTGCGGGCCGCTGATGAACAGCCATTCGCGCCCGGGCACAAAGGGCAGGGCCAAGTCCGGTTGAGTGAGGCCTTTGGGGATGAGCGGGTCGAATGCTTTGTCGAACGGGTTGCCGAACAGCGCGTTGTACGCGGCATACACGCCCTGCGGCCCAACGGCCTGTGCCCAATCCTGCTCGTTGTACAGTCGCGAAAACAAAAACTGAACGGCCACCGAGCCGCTATTGAGCGCGGGATGGATGCGCTGTTGCGTGCCGTCGGGGAAGTCGATGGCGCTCACCGAACCGTCGCGCCAGCGGTAGTAGCCCAGGTTGAGCGTGTCGGCCAGCCAGTCCAATTGCCCGAACAGGCCGTTGCGCGCAGAGTTGCGGTAGCCAATGGGATACACCTTTTCGGCAGGGTCTTGCGAGTTGCTCACCCAGCCCGATTGATAATCCAAAATGGCCAGCAGAATGCGCGGGTTGATGGAATTATCCAGCGCCGCCATTTGCACGATTTCGCCGCCGGAGCGCATGGCCCCGCGCACGTACTCGCGATAGCCGGCAAGGTAGCCGCCGCGCTCTTCCACAAAGCGCACTGTGTCGAAGCCGGCCGCGCCGAGGCTGTACACCAATTCCGAATCCGGCACGATTTTGAAATCGGGGCCGTTGCCGTCGAGCCGGGCAGGGATGAAGAGAATCTCGTCGGGGGTGAGGGCGTCGCCGGCGGCGAGGTTGTTCAACGAGAGCAGGTCGGCCAGGGGCACGGCGAAGCGTTGGGCCAGCAGGTCGAGGGTGTCGCCGGACTGGATGCGGTAGAGCAAAGTTTCACCGGGCGACAACGGGGCCAAGGGAGTGAAAGCCACGGTGGGCGTGGGTGTGCGACTCGGTTCGGGGGTGGGAAATGCCGGAAGGGTGGCCGTGGCGTAGGCGGTGCCCACGGGAGTAACGTGCCCCCCAGTTCCCGTTGCGCCTCCGGTGCAGGCTAAAACCGCAGCCAACAGCAGCACCGCAGGGATCAGCAATCGAATTCGCAATGAGGTCATAAAGATACCGGAGATGAACGAAGAATAGAGCCGATTCCCAATTAATTGATGGCGCGAGGTTGGGGCGAAGCATTCGCCGCGCGGATTCTTGTGGCTTTGGGCGCCGGAGGCGAATGCTTCGCCCGTACAGCGAAGAGAAATCTGCTGTAAGCGCGCGGCATTACGGCGGCGCGAGCACAATGGCGTTGATGTCGCCGCGGCAGTCGCAGGCTTCCAACTGCACGTCGCCCTGGCGCAGCCAGCCGTCGTATTCTACGCCCGCCGATTGGAGCGTCCAGCCGGCGATGTTGAACGGGATGCCGCCGTCGGCGGCGATCCATTCGCCGTTGTATTTGCGCACGAAATGCAAGTGCGTGCCGTTGGAGAAGCCGCCCTCGCACGAGGGATGGCCGATGCGGTCGCCCTTGCGCAGCATTGCGCCGACGGCCACACGGTCGCGAGTGGCAATGTGCATGTAAAAAAGAGTCCAGCCGGTCTGCTCCGCGCCGTCGCCATCGAGGTCTTGAATCACTGCGCCCTCTCCGGCGCGGACGATGGGGCCATCGGCGGCGGCGGTGACCCATTCGTCGGTGTCGTCGCAGCCGTTCACGCCCTCCGGCGGGCCAAAGTCGAGCGCGGCCCACGCGCTGCCCGAGTCCCACCCACCGTGCGGGCCGCCGGTGAAATACCACAGGCTGTTGTGATCCCACGGCCAGTCGAGGGCCGGTTGGGTAAGATCGGGCGGGCGCAGCGGATCGAAGCGATAGCCAAAGGGGCTGCCGAAGAGCGTGGCGTACGTGAGATCGAGTCCGCCGGGAGCTACTTGCTTGCGCCAGCCGCCGCCGCTATAGAGGCGGGCAAAGAAGTATTGCACGCCCACGGTTCCGGCGTTCACGCCAGGAGCAAAGACCATCAGGCTGCCATCGCCAAAATCCAGCACGCCCAGTTTGTCCTCGCGCCAGCCGTAAAAGCCGGCGTTCAGTTGATTGGCAGCCCAGCTCAGTTGGCGGATGAGTCCTTCGCGCCCCGGCTCCACGCGGCCCAACGGGAAGGTGAGCGTGTTCTCCGGCGGATACTTGAGCGTGACCCAACCCGATTGGTTCTCGATGAGGGCCAGCAGCAGTCGCGGGCTGACTGAGTATCGCTCGGCCACCACTTGCACAATCTGCGGGCCGGTGCGGGTCACGCCGTCGCGATCAGTTTCGACGTACCGGGCAAGGTAACCGCCGAACTTTGCCGCGGCGGCTTCGGTGTCGAAGCCCACCAGGGTGGGGCCGTTCACCAGCTCGGAGTCGGGAATGATTTTATAGGCCGAGGCCACCGGCAGCGACGAAGGCGGGATGGTGAGTGGTTGGCCGACCTCGATGGCATCCGAGTTCAACCCGTTGGCAATCTTCAGATCGTCCACACTCACGCCGAAGCGCCCGGCAATGGCGCCCAGGGTGTCGCCGGCTTTCACCGTATAGCCCTGCGACTCGTGCCCCGGCACGGCGATGCGCGTGGCATCGGGTGTGGGCGACCCCAGCACCGGCAGCGTGGGCAACGGCGTGGCGGTCACGCCGGCGAAAGCGCGCGGGGTGGTGGTGTGGGGCGGCTGGGTGAAACCGCCGGGGCCGGCTTCGTTGTTGCCCACCACGGTCACGTGCCCCGCCGGGCCGCCGCCGGGGTTAGAGGGTGGGGCGCCCTGCGAACAGGCCAAGGCGGCCATCGCCAGCACGAACAATACGGTCAGAAAGGAGAATTGAGCACGACGCACGCGACGCAATTGTACGCATTAACGCAAAAAAAAGTATAATGAGCTTGTTGCCGGTGGCCGCATCTCTGTTCACTTTGGCGGCCCCGACGCATGAACCGATTGACCACCCCCACTCAACTGCATCATACCCGCGCGCCCCGACCGGCCCTTCGCATGGCGGCGATAGCCGCATGGTGCTGGCTGGCCGTTTCGTGCCAACCCGACCCGGTCGTGGTAGTGTCCACCCATACTCCGCTGCCGCCCGCCTTGTCTGTTGTTACCAGCACGCCCGCGCCCACCGAGACAAGCACCCTCACTCCCACCGTTACCGACACGCCGACGCTCACGCCGTCGCCCACCCTCACGCCCACGATCACCGATACGCCCACGGTGACGCCCATCACCCCCAGCCCCACCGTCACGCCGTCGCCCACGCCCACTTTTACGCTGACGCCCACGCCCACGCTCACCCGCACAGCGTACCCCACCAAGAAGCCGGGGGCCACGGTCACTCCGGCGCCACGCCTGCCCCCGTTGTCTGCGCTGCCCCCGCCGCACCTGTGGCTGGCGCGTCCCATCGGCGCCGAAGCGGTCAACTATGTTGAACCCAACTACCGCTACGGCAGCACCGAACAGGGCACACTGCCGCCGCATCACGGCGTGGAATTCTTCAACAAGAGCGGCACGCCCATCATCGCCGCCGCCGATGGCCGCGTGGTGTTTGCCGGGCCGGACACCGCCTCGTTGCTCGGCCCCACGTATTCGTTCTACGGCAACGCTGTGGTGGTCGAGCTGGCGCAGAGCATCAACGGGCAGCCTGTGTACAATCTCTACGGGCATATGTCGGTGGTGTCGGTGAAGCCGCGGCAGATTGTGAAAGCAGGCGACCTGCTCGGCAAAGTGGGCGGCACGGGTGTGGCCGCCGGCGGCCCGCATCTGCATTTTGAAGTGCGCGTGGGGTACAATGATTACTATTCCACCCGCAATCCCGAACTGTGGCTGGTTCCGTTTCCCAACCGGGGCACGTTGGCCGGGCGCATTGTAGACTCGTCGGGCCGCTTCATCCCGCTGGCGACCATCACTGTACGCTCCGTAAAAATTTCGGGCGGCGGCAGCGTGAACGATTACCTCACCACCTATGCCGCCGAAACGGTGAACGCCGATTCGGCTTACGGCGAAAACTTTGCGCTGATGGATTTGCCGGCGGGCACCTATGTCGTGACGATTAACACGTCGAAGACCATTCAGCAGACCGTTACCATCACGGCCGGTGCGGTGTCGTGGGTGGAGTTTCGCGATGTGAAGCCGCCGAGCACGTGGACGCCCACGCCGACCGGCACGCGCACGACAGCCACGCCTCATCCATGAGGAAGTCAGAAGTCGGAGGTCAGAGGTTGGAGGTCAGAAGCTATAGGGCACTGATATTATCTGTCGTCTGCTGCGGGTTGCTTTCGGCGTGCGCCACGGCGGCGGCGTATTCAGGCGCAAAGCCGTTTGAGATTCCGCAAGCCACGGCCACCTTCACGCCCACGGCTACTCCCACCAACACGGCGCCGCCTACGGATACGCCCGTGCCGCCTACGGCCACGGCCAGCGCTTCGGCCACCCCGACGCCGCTGCCGCCCACAGACACCCCGGCGCCCCCCACACCAACGGCCACCGGCCCCACGGCCACCGCGAGCCGCACCGCCACATCAAGCCGGACGCCTACCGGGACCAAACTTCCCACGCGCACGTCCACGGCCAGCGCCACCAGCACCGCCACGCGCACGCTCACGTTTACGCCGTCGGCCACGTTTACGCCCAGCAACACCCCCACTCCCAGCAAAACATTTACGCCCACGTTCACACCAACGCGCCCGCCGAGCAGCACGCCCGACTCGCGCATTGCGCCACGGGCTACGTGTACCCCCTACCCGCCTGCCGTGGCTCCCACCGGCGATGCCAACAAGCTCCGGCGGCCGCCCGTGGGCGTGACCAACGAACCCCATCTCCTTTTTGCGCGGCCCGTTGCCAACAGCGCGCCGTCGTCGCAGTATCGCTTTGGCATGAGCTACGATGGCCGCCTCGCGCCGCACCACGGCGTAGACACTGCGCCCGGGCTGGGCATACCCATAGGCGCCGCCGGGCCGGGCACCGTGTTCTGGGCCGGGGACGATCTCACCGAGGTCTTTGGCACGAAGAATGATTTTTACGGCAACCTTGTCGTGGTAAAAATGGAAGCGGTGTGGAACGGCCACACGGTTTACACGCTGTACGGCCACATGAGTCAGGTGGCGGCGACCGTGGGGCAAGTGGTAGCCACGGGTGACCTGCTGGGGTTCACCGGCTCGGCGGGCGTGGCTTATGGGCCGCATCTGCATTTTGAAGTGCGGCTCGACGACCCGTATTCCTATTTCGGCGCGGTGCGCAACCCGGAGCTTTGGTACAAGCCCATCCCTGGCGCGGGCATCATCGCCGGGCGGCTGATCAACGGCGCCGGGCGGTTTGTGCCGGGGGCGCGGCTGTTCATCAATTGCAAAGACGCGCTGCGGTTTGTGGATACGTATTGGGATCAGGGCACGCCGCCCGACGATGTGCTGGTGGAAAACTTCGCCGTCTCAGACATCCCGCAAGGCAACTGCAACATCGAGACCACCGTGCGCGGTATACGCTACGCCACCTCTGTGTACGTGCCGCCGGGGGAGATTGCATTTGTGATTATTCAGACGCAGGATAAATAACCTCACCCCCCGCTTCCCCAAACCACTTCACCCTCAACTCCTCCAAGCTGCCGTCGGCCTCCATGGCATTGAGCGCCCGCGTCAACTCGCGCAGCAGCACAGTGCTCCTGGCCGACACTGCCACCGCATACGGCGCGGACTCTTCGGGAATGCGCGCCGCGAGAGTCAGCCCCGGATGGGCGGCCAAAAACTCGAACGCCGTCACTGCGTCGGCCAGCGCCCCATCGGCCTGGCCATCGGCCACTGCTTGCAGCGCCGCACCGGCATCGGGCGCGGCCACGGGCGTCACCCCGGCCACCAACCGGCTCCACTTGCGCGCCAGTGCATCGCCCGTCGAGCCATACTCCGCCGCCAGCGTTTTGCCCGCCGCCCACTGCTGCGGGTCGCCCGTCACCGTCGTCCCCGCGCGAGTGACCAGCACCAGCCCGGCGTCGAAATACGGCGGCGTAAAGCCGGCTTCCTTGCCGCGCTCCGGCTGAATCACAAACGCCGAAATCACCGCGTCATCGCGACCCACTACCAGCGCGCCGATCAGCCCGTCATACGACACGGCCTCGAACTCCGCCTTCAGCCCCAGCCGCGCCGCCAACGCGCGCGCCAGATCAATATCGAAGCCGGTGAAGTTGCCCTCGCCATCCAGCAACTCGAACGGGGCAAAGGTGGGGTCGGTGGCAAACGTAATCACGCCGCGCTGCTTCACCCGCGCCCATGCAGCGTCCTGTCTGGAATGAACAATGAACAATGAAACAATGAACAATGAAGCGACAACGCTTGCCGCCACAATCCACGGACGAAGCCGCGTCAACGAATGAAACGAATGCAACGAGCTATTCATCCTTCATCCTTCATCCTTCATCCTTCATCCTTCATCATTTCCCATTCCCCGTCCACTGCTGCACCGCGTCGTACACCGCGCGCGGCGTAAAGTCCGGCGACACAAAGGCATAATAGTCGCCATACGTGTACAGCGGCGCAGGGAAGCGGAAGGCCCACGTGCAAACGGCCTTCACATACGGCCAGTGGGCCTCGGCCCAGGCATACGAGCCGATGGTGTACTCCGCCCGCACCCCCGGCTTCACCGCCCGGCTCCAGCGCGGCGAATCGTTCCAGCCCGACTCGGTGATCATCACCGGCTTGTCCCCGTCGCCGTTGGCCTCCATAATCTGCCGCGCCAACTCCACCCGCCGAAAGTTCAGCACCTCGGGCGCGGGCGGCTCGTCGGGCGCAAAGCCCAGCCCATAAGCGTGCACCGCCAGCACATCGTAATACCTGGCGAACCCCGCCGCATACAGCCGCTGCAAATACGTCAGATCGTTCAGCCCCCACGGCGACCCGTCCGGCTCCAACGTGGGCGCCAGCGCCCCGGCCAACACCTGCACCTCCGGGTTCGCCTCCTTCGCCGCGGCATACGCCAGCTTGAGCATGGCAACGTACCCCGCCGGGTCCACCGGCCGATAGCCCCACTCCAGCGACAAGTTCGGCTCGTTCCAAATGATCACGTACTTCACCCGCCCCTCGTATCGCGCCACAAACTTGCTCACATAATTGGCAAAGTCGGCGTAATGAGCGGCGTCGAGGTAGGTATCGGTCGTCTGCTGCGCGTCGGGCTTGGGACGCGCCCACGCGGGCGCCAGGCCCAAGCGGGCGATCACGGTGAGGCCCTGCGCCTCTGCGTGTTCGATCACCGTATCCGCGTGCGAAAAATTGAAATCGCCCCGCGCTCCCTCGTAATAGGCCCACGGAAAATATTCCACAATCCACGGCGCGCCCATCTCGCGCACCATCACCAGCGAGCGCTGAATTTTCCACTCCTCCACTTCGTCCGTCAGCCGCGTGTGCGCGCACACCGCCGCGTGCGCCGACTGCACCGCGTGCGGCGGCCCCGGCACAATCAGCGGCGGCGACACGGCGGGCAAACGCAACAGCGCCCACAGCGCCGCACCGCGCACCAACCACGCGCGCCAATCGACTCTCATGGCTCGCATTATAAGTCCTCCCGCCGCGCCCCTTTTCCGGTATCATGCAACCGCCCTATGCGCCGCCTCATTTCTCTGCACCTGTTTTTGTTGATTGCCTGCACCGCCGCGCCCACCCCGGCCCCTGCAACGGATCGCCTCCCTACGCCCACCCTGCTCGGCACCGTCGGCGTTGTGACCCGCCTGCCGCCCACTCTCACCCCGCAGCCCCCCACCTGCATCTTCCGCACCGGCCCGGATACGGAGTTCGGCCTCTACCGATTCACGTGGGACAACGCCACCTTCACCCTCGACACCAAACTCGGCCCGCTCATCGTAGACGGCCCGCGCACCCTCACCCCCGGCCCGCGCCAACTGCTGCTCTTTCACAACGTCGCCTCATCCCCGGCCGCCGGCTTCGCCATCAATTTCGACGTGGGCGGCACGCTGCTGTGGGACCCGGCGCACGGCGCGCAGGAGGTTCGCGACGCGGGCGGCACGGCCATCATTCAAACCCTCACCGACCCGACAGGCGACGCCAACGGCCTGCCGCCCTACCTCGACATCATCCGCCTCGAGCGCACCTTTGGCTACTACCCCAACTCCATCGTCCGCATCTACCTCTCCGGCGTGCGCACCGCCCCGCAAATCTGGACGTTTCAAAGCGTGGGCCTCACCCTCGGCGGAAGCACTTTTACTCGCCAGAGCTTCGCCGATGGACGCATTGCCCTCACCCAAACCGACGGCAAAGGCCCCCCCACCGACTGGCCCGGCCCGGTCACCGTGACCGACAACGTGTTGAGCTTTGCCCTGCAGACCGGCGTGGGCGAGGCCGTGGGCGCGTTCACCGCCACCAGCGGCGGCGCGGGCGACACCGTGGGGCCGTACCCGTTGGCCGACATGCAAACCGCGTGGGACGCGGCGA
The DNA here is from genome assembly GCA_016213135.1 of Chloroflexota bacterium. GTDB lineage: Bacteria > Chloroflexota > Anaerolineae > Anaerolineales > VGOW01 > VGOW01. Next base: position 22,086 of record JACRBQ010000124.1, read on the forward strand.
AAAAATCCTGCCCGTGAATCCATGACCCTCGCCACCGTTTACCTTGCCCTCGGCGCCAACCTCGGCGACCGCGCCGCCAACCTGCGCCGCGCACTGATCGCGCTGGCTCCGGCCTTTGCCGTGCAAGCCGTCTCGCCCGTTTACGAAACCGAACCGGCCTACGTGCTGGATCAGCCGCGCTTTCTCAATATGGCCTGCCGCACCACTACCGGCCTCGCGCCGCTGGAGGCGCTGCACGAACTCAAGCGCATTGAAGCCGAACTGGGCCGCCTGCCCGGCGTCCGCTTTGGCCCCCGGCTCATTGATCTCGATCTGTTGTTATACGACGATCTGATTTTGGACACGCCGGAATTCACCGTGCCGCACCCGCGCCTGCACGAGCGCCCCTTTGTGCTGGCGCCGCTGGCCGACATCGCGCCCGACGTGCTGCATCCCTCGCTGGGGCAAACCATCGCCACGCTGCGCGATAAGCTGGGCGATACCCGCTCTCTGCTCTCACATTTCAACCTATGACCTATTCCTCCACCCTCGCCATTGGTGCCACCGTTTTTGAATGGGGCCGCCAGACTTACGTCATGGGCATCATCAACGCCACCCCCGATTCGTTTTCGGGCGACGGGCTGGTGAGCGAGTCCGATTGGGTGGCCGAGGCGGTGGCCCTGGCGGAATCGCAAGTGGCCGCCGGGGCGCACATGGTGGACGTGGGGGGCGAATCCACGCGCCCCGGCAGTGTGCCGATCCCATTGGAAGAGGAGTTGCGGCGGGTGATTCCGGTCATCCGCGCACTGGCCGGCCGCGTGAATGTCCCGATATCCATCGACACCTACAAAGCCGAGGTGGCGCGCCGGGCCGTGGCCGCCGGGGCGACGATCATCAACGACGTGTGGGGCTTGCGAATGGACGCCGACATGGGGCGTGTGGCCGCCGAAACCGGCGCGGCCGTGGTGCTGATGCACAACCGCAGCCGGCCCAAAGACGCCGCGCAAGAGACGCAGTTGGGCGGGCGATACGTGGGCGTGGAATACGGCGAGTTGCTCGGCGACATCATCCGCGAACTGCAAAGCTCGATTGACCTCGCGCTGGCCGCCGGGGTGAAGCCGGAGCGCATCATCGTCGATCCGGGCATTGGCTTTGGCAAAACCGTGGAGCAGAATTTGGAATTGGTGAACCGGCTGGGTGAGTTGAAGGCGCTCGGCTATCCGATTCTGGCCGGGCCGTCGCGCAAGTCGTTCGTGGGTTATACTCTCAACCTGCCGCCCGACCAGCGGCTGGAGGGCACCGCCGCCGCCGTGACGCTGTGTATCGACCGTGGGGCCGACATTGTGCGCGTGCACGACGTGGCCGCCATGACCCGCGTGGCCCGCATCGCCGATGCCATTGTGCGGAGGTAGCGGTCAGTAGTCAGTAGTCAGTAGTCAGCACTCAATACTCAAAACTCAACATTCAACACTCAAAACTCGCAGGAGATTTTCATGCTCGACAAAGCGCAAGAGATCAAACCCCGCCTCATCGAACTTCGCCGCACCATTCACCGCCAGCCGGAGCTGGGCTTCGCCGTTCACCGCACCGCCGAATTGGTGGCCCGCACGCTGGGCGAGCTGGGCGTGGAGGCGCAAACCGGGGTGGGCAAAACGGGCGTGGTGGGTTACATCGGCGAAAGCGACGGGCCGGTGGTGGCGATCCGCGGCGATATGGATGCGCTGCCCATTCAAGAGATCAACGCCGTGGACTACGCCTCGCAAAACCCGGGCAAGATGCACGCCTGCGGCCACGACGCTCACACGGCCATGCTGCTGGGCGTGGCTACCCTGCTCGCCAAGGAAACGCGCAGCGTGCCGGGGCAAATCCGCCTCATCTTTCAACCCTCGGAGGAAATTGCGGACGAGGAAGGCATCAGCGGCGCGCCGCGCATGATTGCCGACGGCGCGCTGAAGGGCGCGAACGCGGTGATTGCCCTGCACGTGGACGGCACGCTGGACGCCGGGAAAATTGCCATCGAGTCGGGCAAGGTGGCAGCGGCGGTGGATTCGTTCCGGGCGGACGTGATTGGCCGGGGCGGGCACGGGGCGCATCCCAACCGGGCCATTGACCCCATCTGGCTCACCACGCAAGTGCTCAACGCCATGTACGCCGTGCCCTCGCGCCGGGTGGACCCCTTCGAGCCGGCGGTGCTGTCGTTGGGCGTGGTGCGCGGCGGCGCGGCCTCCAACGTCATTCCGCCCTCGGTGTACATCGAAGGCACGCTGCGCAGCATGGACGAGGGCGTGCGCGAGTTGCTATTGAACGAAGTGAAGCGTTGCCTGGAAATTGCCCGCGCGCTCGGCGGCGATTACAAGCTGGAGATCGAGCATGGCTATCCGCCCATGTTCAACGACTCAGGCGTGACGGATTTGATCCGGCAGACCGGGCGGGACTTGTTGGGCGAGGGCGGGTTGGGCAAGTCCAACCGCACCATGGGGGCCGAGGATTTCAGTTACATGACTCAGGCCGCGGCGGGGGCCATGTTCAGCCTGGGGGTGCGCCACCCCGGCGGCGCGGACAAGTACGTGCACACGCCCGATTTTGATATTGACGAGGATGCCCTGCCGGTGGGCGCGGCCATGCTGGCCGAAACGGCGCTGAGGCTGTTGCGAGGACTGCGCTGAAAGAAACGAAGTGTGCTATGAATGCGACATTGACCGCCGACGTTCTTCAGGATGAACTTGCGGTGCTACTAGCCCGTGTACTCGCCGCTGCCAACAAACGCGCCCGCGAGTTAGGTGTGGATGTTCTGCAGAGTTTCATTACTATCACCCAGAGTTTTGAAAACGGCCCACGCTGGCGCGTAAACTACGGCCCCAAAGACTACCTCGGACGACGCGGCGGAGATTTGATTATCGAAGTAGATGCGGGTGATATTAGTATCAAGCAAGTTCTTCGCGGTCAGTAAAGAGCTGATGACGGCGGCACGCCGCCGAACAAGCGGTGGCAGCCGATAGGTTTCGTTACTGTCATCGCCGCGTCGGTGAACTCAATCATTAGGTCTCTGTATGACACTACCTCAGTTCTTCCTCACCTATGATGCTTATTCTGAACAGACGCTCAGCGCGTTTGAAGCCACGCTTCAAGGCGCACCCACAAAGGTGATTTCCGATGTGACCATCGGCGATCTATGTTCGATGGAGTACCCCAATGGCCTGTACTTCTTCTTTGACGGAAACCCGCGAAAGCTACAGTACGTTGGGAAATGCACGAGCCGGAGTTTTGTCGAGCGAGTACCGGCGCATTTCGATCAGCGTGAGGGCGCATGGTTCAATACACTTCCTACGAAGCTTGCCCAAAAGGGCCACACCTATGGCGAAGCGCTGGCAAAGGCTCTCCAGTTTCATGTCTTGCTTCTAGGTATCCGCGATGCGGGCGTTGCCAAGAAACTCGAAAGAGTATTCCGGCATTCCTATAAGCCGATCCTCAACACTCCAAAGAATCCCAGGCCATTTGATGCAAATAGATCCCTGGCACAACTGGCAGACACCTAGCCCTTCGTTGCAATGGACGCGGCTAACGCCGCGCGGGAACTGGCCGGTCCTGTTCGCAAGATTGTCAATGAGCCAGCGAGTCGGCCTTCATCCGCCGTGCCGCTGAACTTGACCGATGAGCATCGTTTCTACCACGCGCTGCAAGCGGGACGCGTGGTTAGATTCTCTATCGAGTATGAAGCGTTGATTGGCGGGAAGTGGCGGGCGGTTGTTCGCGCTGATTACGAGAAGGAGGCGAAGGCATGAAATACAATCGAGAGACCATCATCGAAAAGAATATGACGCTGTCATTCGAATGGGAACGATATTTGCTTGAACATCCCGATTTGCTGAAAGACATGCCCAATCGCGCAGAAGTTGTATTGTTGCCTAAAGACGATCCACAGTTCTACCAACTCAACCTCGCCGCCGCGCGCAAGGCGCGCAAGGCTCGCCGCAAAGATCGCACCGCTCCCATTGTGTTCGTGGAGGTTGACGCGCTGGCTCCGACGCACTCGCGCCTGATCAACCCTGAAGTGAAAGGGCTCTTCCGGGTTTAATACGGGAAACCAGTGATGTGTCATGCTGAGTAACCCAAACGGCGGGGCCGCCTGCCTTGCGGCAGAAACTTGTAAGTCAAGTAGGTGTAGGATATTGGGTAGACGCCCGACAAGCTAAGACCGATCGCGCACTGGTGCGCATGAGCCCGTCGCTGAG
>JACRBQ010000125.1 GCA_016213135.1 Chloroflexota bacterium
CACCGGCCCGCCCACTGTGCTCACAATGCCCAACGTAGCCATCACGCCAGCGGGGCGGCCCACCGCGAAAACAAGGGTGCCCACCTTCACCTCGGACCACTGGGCCGGGGTGAGGCCCGAGGCTGCCACTTTGAGCAAAGCCAAATCGCTGGCCGCATCGCGTCCCACCACCGTGGCGGTGTGAGTCGAACCGTCGGGCAGAGTCACGTTGATGTTGTCGTCGCGCTGCACGATGTGATCCGCCGTAAGGATTTCACCGTCGGCGCTCCACACGATGCCGCTGCCGGGCACGTGGTTGCGCGCATCGACGGTTACCACCGATTGCGCCGCCTTTTCGATGGCCGCCGCCATTTCGTCCGAGTAAGATTGCAGAGTGTTTGCCATGATCGTCTCCAGAGTGTATGAAACGCCGAGGAGCTTGCGTTTCGCCTTGTCGAATATGTAATCAGCTTACCGCGTGTGCCGCGCCGCCGCCCTCCCCCACCCGGCGCAACCGCCCTCCGCCAAACGGCTAGGCGGCGAGGGCGCAGTTACAGCGAGATCAGCCCGCGCCGAAATGCCACGGCCACCGCTTCTGCGCGCGAGGCCGCGCCCAGCTTGCTCATGGCCGAAGCCAAATGAAATTTTACGGTGTGTTCGCTGATGCCCAGCTTGAGCGCAATGGCTTTGTTCGTTTGCCCGGCGGCTACGGCGCGCAGCACTTGCGCCTCGCGCGCGGTCAGTGTTTCGCCGGCTGTGTCGCCTTCACGCAACTGTTGCAGGATGGCGCTGGTGGCCGTGGGCGGCAGCACAAGCTCGCCGTTGCCGGCCTGCCGCACAGCCGCGGTTAATTCGTCGGCGGTGGCGGTGCAAGGCAGGCACCCCCGCACCCCGGCCTGCAACGCGCGCATCATTCGCGAGTCTGCCGCCGACCGGCTGAGGGCCAGCACTGCCGCCTCGGGGTGCAGGCGGCGCAACTGCCAGAGCGCATCGAGCGTCTCGTCTTGCGCCAGCGACAGATCGTAAAGGATAATCTGCGGCGACTGGACGTCAACCAGGTCCAACAGGTGATCGTCGGTGGCGGCATCGCCTACGATGAGGTATTCGGGATTATTGAAAAACAGGGACAGGCCGGCGCGCATAGCCGGGAACGGCGAGGCAATGAGGAGGCGAAGCATGAGCCGATTGTACGCGCCGGACATTAGCGGAATGTTGGCGGCCTCCCGCGCGTAGAATTGGAAGGGCGCATGCCCACGTGGGCATCAGCCTTGCCCGCCCAACCGCGCCTCGCCGTGCGTCAACACGTAATAGGCCTGGATGCGGCCTTTGCGCTTCTCCAACAGAAAATCGGTGGCGATGTAGCCGGCCTCAAATGCCAATTCGAAAATCCGGCGCACCTGCATCCGCCACTCGCGGGCCAATCCGAAATCTTGAGCTTTGACCGTTTGAATGTCCGCCGGAATCTCGACCAGGCAAATGGCGCCGTCGGGCGTTGCCGCCGGGGCCGCCATGTACGGCAGCCCCGGCGGAGAGAGGCGGGTGGGGTTGAGAATCGGGGTATTGGCAGAGAGGTAAGCGTCCAGCGACAACTGTGGTCGCTCGCCGCCGAGGCGCTGTTTTACGCGGTGAGATGTAACCCACCAGTCCACTTGAAAACGATCCGAAGGCAACCCGGCGTTCAAGCCGTCGGCCATTTGCCCGTACACCTCCCGCTTGTACGTGCGGCAAACGGCTCCCAGCCGGGCAATGTTCAAATTGGCGTTGCGGCTCTCCAGCGGATCGAACGTCCACGTGATGAGCCGGATGCCCTGTCGGTGCACGGCTTCCATTTGCGCCAGCTTGAGGCGGTAGCCAATGCCCTGATCGCGATACTCCGGCAGCACCCCCAGCATGTGCGAGCAGTGCTTCAGCCGGGCCAGAGCCGGGCGATCCGGTTCCGTATCGTCGGTGCCCAAAAAGCCGAACACGAAACCCACCAGCCGCTCGGCTTCGGCATCCCACGCCCCCAGCGCCACGCCGCCATTGTGGGCCACGGTGGTGAGCATGTGCAACGGCACCGTTTCACGCTCATGGGTGCTGGCCCACACCTGCCCCTGCAACTCCTCGGCAGCGCGGAAGTCGGCGATGGTCTCCAGCGGGCGGATGTCAATTAGCATTGGTGGTTGGCTGCTGGTCGTTGGTCGTTAGTGGTTCGTGAGCATCATTCATCATTCATCGTTCATCATTCATCGTTTCCTCACCGCCCCCATACAAAGCGCCGCATCTCTGCGCCCCAGTTGCGCCCGGCCATGTAGTCAATGGTCTGCTCGAAGCGGGCGGGCCTGAGGCCAAAGTAGCGGGTGACGCTGGTGAGTTCGCAGATGCGGTTGACGGCGAGGAGATCGAGCCAGCGGGTGGTGAACGGTGAGCGGGGCAGGAAAGCTTCCATCAGCCGCGCTCCCCAGCGCAGATAGGGGATGCCCACGTGAACGACCGAGCGTGTCATGCGGGTGATGTCCATCACCGTTTTGACCATTTGCTCAAAGGTGAGAAACTCCGGCCCGCCCAGGGTGAGAATCTGGTTGAGAGTGGTCAAGTCATCGAGCGACCATTCGAGGCACGTCACCAAATCTTCCACCCACAGCGGCTGCAAAATGGTGCGGCCATTACCCGGCACCAGGAATACACTGGGCACCGTGGCCAAAGCCATCGCCATCCCGTTGGCGAAAATATCCTCCTCGCCATAGAGCAGCGCTGTGCGAAAGATGGTGTAGGGGATTCCGCTGCGGATAATCAACTCTTCGATTCGGCCTTTCATGCGATGCACTTCATAGGCCGAGGCCTTGTCGGCCCCGATGTGCGACAAATACAGGATGCGGCTGACCCCGGCCTCTTTGGCGGCCTCCAGCATTTTGCGCGTGCCTTCCACATCCACTTTTTCCAGGCTGCCCTTGTGCCCCCGCCATTCGGCGCTGGCTAAGTGAACCACCGTGTCCACGCCGACCATGGCGGCGCGCACTCCGCGAAAATCGGTGATGGGCGAAACAGCCACTTGCACCGGCACTTCCTTGGGCAGGCGCGGGCTGACTTTGGAGGGGCGAATGAGGCAGCGCGCGTTCGCGCCGCCTTCCACTAATCGCGGCAGCAATGCGCGACCCACAAACCCCGTTGCCCCGGTGACCAATATCATAGCGGTCGATAATACGCCCTCCCCCACGGTCGGTCAAGTGAATTCGCGCTCGCGGCCTTCTGCATGCGCGCCGGCGCGGCATAGCGCGTCTTATGTCGGGCGCATCCTTTCAGCGGCTAGCGTGTTATACTTTTGCGAAGCCCCAGGCGGGTTTGTGGCGCAAACTCCGGTTTGATCGCCTCGCGAGGCGGTCGGAGCATCCTGAGACCGCCTCCCCCATTCCACTTTTTTGGAGGAACTGCTTTGAAGACAAGAGTCGTTATTACGGGTCTTGGCACTGTGAGTCCCCTTGGGCTTGACGTGGCGTCCACTTGGGAGGCTGTGGCCGCTGGGCGATCCGGCGTCGGCCCAATTACCCTGTTCGATGCCAGCCGGCACGAAACAAAATTCGCCGCCGAGGTCAAAGGGTTCGATCCCGACGCGATGCTAGGCCGACGCGATGCCCGCCGTATGGATCGCTTCGTGCAGTTTGCGGTTACCGCCACCGGTCAGGCGCTCAAAGATGCAAATTTGGAGATCACCGACCACAACCGTGACCGCATTGGCGCGCTGATCGGCACAGGCATTGGCGGCATTACCACCGTGGTGGCCGAAGCCAACACGCTGCACGAAAAAGGCCCCCGGCGCATCAGCCCCTTTCTGGTTCCCATGATGTTGCCGGATACCGGCCCGGGGCAAGTGGCCATCACCTTCGGCGTGCGCGGCCCCAACCTGGCCGTGACCGCCGCCTGCGCCACCGGCACCAACGCCGTAGGCGAGGCGAGCCAAATGATCCGGCGCGGCGACGCCGATGCGATGATCGGCGGCGGCGCAGAGGCCGCCGTGATGGCGCTGGCCATGGCCGGGTTCAACGCCATGAACGCGCTGTCGACCCGCAACGACGACCCGCAGCGGGCCTCGCGGCCGTTCGACAAAAATCGGGACGGCTTTGTGGCGGGCGAGGGCGCGGCCATTCTCATCCTCGAATCGGAAGAGCACGCCAGGGCGCGCGGGGCGCGCATCTACGGCGAAATCCTGGGCTACGGCATCACCAACGACGCCTACCACATCTCGGCCCCCGCAGAAAACGGCGCGGGCGCGGCGCGGTGCATGGCGCTGGCGCTCGAACACGCCGGATTGAAACCGGAAGACATCGATTACCTCAACGCCCACGGCACCTCCACCCAGCTCAACGACAAATCGGAAACCGCCGCCGTGAAAACCGTGTTCGGTGAAGCGGCCTACCGCCTTCCCATGTCATCCACCAAATCGATGCACGGGCACTTGCTAGGCGCGGCGGGGGCGCTGGAATCGATCATCTGCCTCAAAGCCATGGAAGCCGGGTTGATGCCGCCGACCCTCAACTACGAAACGCCCGACCCGCAGTGCGACCTCGACTACGTGCCGCACACGGCCCGGCCCAAAACCCTGCGCCGCGTCATGTCCAACTCGTTCGGCTTCGGCGGCCACAACGCGTCGATCATCTTTGGGAAGTATGAAGGCTAAGATAATACCGAATACCCAATACCGAATACACAATATTGGGTATTGGGTATTCGGTATTGAGTATTGATCCCATGACACAATACGCCCACATTACCGGCTGGGGCATGGCCGTGCCGGAGCGGGTGATGACCAACGACGAAATCTCGCGGCTGGTGGACACCAACGACGAGTGGATCCAGTCGCGCACCGGCATCAAAGAGCGGCGCGTGGCCGACGCCAAAGACACCACTTCTTCGCTGGCAGCGGAAGCCGCGCGGCAGGCGTTGGAAGTGGCCGACCTGGCGCCCGAGGATATCGACCTCATCATCGTGGCCACCTCCACCCCGGATTTCACCTTCCCGGCCACGGCCAGCCTGGTGCAAGATGCCCTGGGCGCAGTCAGAGCCGGGGCGTTCGATCTGTCGGCGGCGTGCACCGGGTTCATTTATGCGCTGGGCGTGGCCGCCGATACCATTAAGAGCGGCAGCGCCAAAGCCGCGCTGGTCATCGGCGCGGAAACGATGTCGCGCGTGTTGGACTGGAAAGACCGGGGCACGTGCATTCTGTTCGGCGACGGCGCAGGGGCCTTTGTGGTTCAAGGCTCCGAGTCCCCCGGCGGCGTGCTATCGGTGCTCTTGCGTTCCGACGGCTCCGGCGGCGATTTGCTTTCGCTGGCCGGCTCTGGCCGGCCGCGCGCGGCCGGCCTGGCGGGCTTCCTCGACCCGACCGTGCAGATGAACGGGCGCGAGGTGTTCCGATTCGCCACACGGGTGATGGTGGCGTCCACCCGCGAAGCGGTAGCCGCTGCGGGCAAAACCATGGCCGATATCAGCTTGATCATCCCTCATCAGGCCAATCGCCGCATTATTGAAGCGGCGGCGCGTGGGCTGGATTTGCCGGAAGAGAAGTTCATGATCAACCTCGACCGTTACGGCAACACCTCTACCGCTTCCATTCCCATCGCCCTGTGCGAGGCGGTGGCCGATGGGCGCTTGCGCCCGAACGACTACGTTGTGTTTGTGGGATTTGGCGGCGGCCTCACATGGGGCGCCACCACAGTGCACTGGGACGTGACGCCGCTGCCGGCGGCAGCGACCCGCTGGCACCAGGTTGGCCGCCGCACCCGTTACGGGTTGGCCCGCGTGCGGTCGTTCGGCCGGCGCGTCCTGCGCAAGGTGGAGGGCGCGGTGTTCGGATCGCCCACGGCCAAAGAGGACGAGCCGCCCAAACCACCGGGCAGCAAGAAATAAGTTAAACGACATCGGGACATGCAACCCCCGATGTCGTTTTTATTTCGCGCCCTGCCCGCCCATTTGTCGCACGGCCCTCTCAATGTCGCGCAGCACGGCGGGCAAATCGTCCTTCACCGCCGACTCGGCCACCGTGACGTAGCGCCACTCGCCCGGCTCTTTTAGTTTCGGCGGCGCGGCGGGCTGCCCCAGCAGCACACCCAGCGTGCCCAGTTGGCACAACAGCGCAAAATCCACCACTACATTCTTCCCGGCTTCGTAGTTGCGCTCGGCGCGCAGGCCGCGCTCCTTCAGCGCCGTCCACAGCAGTTCGCGCTCTTCACTGCCCACAATCAAATCGTTGATCTCGGTGGCCGCCAGCAGCCGCTCACCGGTGGTATAAAAGAACGTGATGCGCCGCCAGCGAAGCGAGGGGATGGAGCGCGGCAGCTTTTCGAGCGGGCCGATTTGAATCTTGAAGTATTGCTCGCCGGCGCGGGGATGATCAACCTCCGTTCGCAGCAGTTCGGCGCGGGTGACCAACTCGTGGCCCAGCACCGGCGCGGTGTAATGGATAGCCCACTTCTCGTCGCCAAACCGGGCCGTCTGATATAACGCCAGTCGATCCACGCTGACGGTTTTGGGCGCTTTTTTGTAGGGGATGCGATACCAGCCCAGCACACGGGCAATTTCCAGATCGCGCCGCGAGGGCATGAGGGCGACGAGAACGAGATCGGTGGGGTTCATAGAACAAGGCTCAACGCTCAATGCACAAGGCCCAAGGCCCAATTGAGAATTGAGAATTGAGAATTGAGAATTGTGCATTGTGCATTGTGCATTACTTTGTTACCGCATTCGACGCATCCCGGCAGGCGCAGGCCACTTTGAAGAACTGGCCGAATTGCAGCGTGCCGTTGTATTCCAGCCCGCTGGAGTGCACAGTGTAGTCGCCCATCACAAACGGCGCAACAGCCAGATCGGCGGGCAGCCAGGCGCCGTTGTATTTGCGAGCCACGTGCGCATGGGCATCTTTGGCAAAGCCGCCTTCGCACGAGGGGTGGCCGATGTGATCGCCCTTGACCAGGTGCGCGCCCTCGGGCGCGCGGTCGGCGGTTGCCACGTGCAAATACAGCACGACCCATCCGGTTTGCTCGTGCCCGTCGCCGTCGAGGTCGAGCAGCACCTGCCCGTTGCCCGAGCGGGCCACTACACCGGGAGCCATGGCGGTGATCCAGTTTTCGGACACGGCGCAGCCGGAGGCGTTGCCCGGCGGCAAAAAGTCCACCGCGCCCCACGGGCTGCCGGGGCCGAACGAGGCGTGCGGCCCGCCGGAATAGAACCACGTTTCGCCGCCCTGCCATGGCAACGTGAGTTCGGGTTGAGCGAGGGCCGCGGGCGCCAGTGGCTCAACGGCATGGGCAAAGGGGCCGCCGAAGAGGCGGCCAAACGTGGCGGCCACGCCGCCCACGGCCACCGATGCGCCCCAGTCGTCGGCGGAGCGGGTTTGTGAGAAGAAGTATTGCAGCGCAACCGTCGCGCCGTTCAATCCGCCATCCAATCCCACCCGCGTGCCATCGCTTAAGATCAACAAACTTAGCGAGCCGTCGCGCCATTCGTAGAAGCCGCGATTGAGGGCGTTGGCCGCCCACTGAATCTGGCGATAGAGGCCTTCGGTGCCGCCCTGCGCGCGCCCAAACGGGTACACGCTATTTTTCGGTTTAGCTTGCGTGAGCCAGCCGCTTTGATATTCGAGGAGCGCAAGCAAGAGGCGCGGGTTGAGGCTGTAGTTCTGAGCAGCGCGCTCGATGAGCGCCGCGCCGCTCACCGGTTCGCCGTCCACCGTTTCGCGATAATTAAGAAGATAGCCGCGTTTGAATTTGGACACGAAGGCGGCGGTGTCGAAGTCAATTGTGGTCGGGCCGTACACCAGTTCGCTATCGGGGATGATTTTGAACGCCGGGCTGGTTTGCTGCATCACTTGCGGCACGAGAATCGTTTGGCCGGGCTGCAGCACCTCGCCGCCGGTGAAACCGTTGGCCGCGCGAATCTGATCGAACGACACGCCGTATCGCCCGGCGATCACGCCGAGGTCTTCGCCGGGTTGCAGCGTGTATCGAAACGCGGCCCAGCCCGGGCCCAGCGCGGAGAGATCGGGGACGTTGGTGCGCGGGGGATCGGGCGTGGGCGTGGGGGGAATCGGGGTGGCCGTAGGCCGCGGGGTGCGGGTAGCGCGTTCCACCGTGGGCAACGAAGTCGGAGTTGGCGCAAACGTCGGCATCGAGGTGGAAGTCGGCTCAGCCGGGAACGCCGGAAGCGGGGTCGCGCCCGGAGCGTTGCAGGCCGAAAGGATGAACACGATCAACCAGATTGCAGAAAGCCGCCTCACTCGCTCTCTCCGACAAGGCGTTAGTTTTCTTTTCCATGACAGTACTTGTATTTCTTTCCGCTGCCGCACGGGCAGGGATCGTTCCTTCCCACTTTGTCGTATTCGACGCGCTTGATGGGCTGCCGCCAGCGCGGGATAGAAGGAATGAAAGCCTGTTTGTCGGGGGGCGCCTCATCATCTTCCTCCTCTTCCTCTTCATCTTCATCGGATTCATCATCCTCATCCCACTCGTCGTCCTCATCTTCGTCGAAAGGCGAGCTCGTGGAGGTGCTTGCAAACGCCGCCACAACCCGCCACACGACATAGAGGATAGCGAGCAGGGAAACGAGGGTGAGAAGCGATGCTTCAAAAACGGACAGCGGCAAGAAGCGCGTCAGCAGCACGCCCAAGCCGGTGGCGCTCGACACGAGCACGGCTGCGCCGACGGCGACGACCAATATCAAAGCTACGACTAATCCCACAACGCCCAATATCGTTTTCATAAATAGCCTCTCTTGCAACTGTACTCTGGCGCGCAGTTTCAATGAACCACTCCCGAATCTTGTTTCCCGGCCAGGTTGTAAGTGTCGAAGTCGGCGATTTGCAGGCTGACGCCGGGGCCGTAAGCTTTGCGGAGCGCGGCGTTGATGGAGGTGACAACATCATTGAGCCGTTCTTTGTTTTCAACCGTCCCGCGATAGACGTTTTCCTTCAACCCGCTGTCGCGCTGGACGAAGTGCGCCCATTCGCACGTTCCGTCCTTCTTTTTCTTGGCAAGCAATTTGTAAATGCCGACCTGCGGGACATTTTTTGTTACCCACATTCCGGCGATTTCTTCGCCCTTGTCCACATTCATCACTGCTTGCGCGGCAAGAGGGCGTTTGGGGTCAATCTTAGGTTTTGGCATCAATGGTTTCTCCTCGGAGCGCAAGGCATGTGCGATGCGCGGAAGCGCGTGGCGCGCTTTTCGCGGATTGCACCCGCGCGATTCATCGCGGGTACAACCCGCTCCTACCATCGTGGGAGCGCGTTGCACGCGCGATTCATCGCGGCTACAAGCCGCTCCTACTACAAGCCGCTCCTGCGCGCTTGCGCGATCCGCGCGTCCATCTCCGGCACCAATTTCTGATGCTCGACCCACCACTCGGGGTCCTTCTGCGCGTCGAGTTCTTCGACGGTTTTGCCCTGCTGCTCGACCCAGGTGTAATACTTGAGGTTGTGCCACTGGCGGCGCATGTCGGGCGTGCCGTCTTTGATCCAGTCGGCCTTTGCGCCGTGGAAAATGGCTTCGACATAGGCCATGCCGCGCGCGTCGTCAATCGCGCCATGGTCGCGGGCCATATCGGCCATCACCGAGTGATAGCGATCAATGGCGTCGGTGCAAATGGTAACGATCACGTCGCCCTTGCCGAACTGGTAATGTTTCGCCGTTTTGATCGCGCCCAGCACGTTGCACACGCCGGAGATGCCGAAGATGGTGCCGAGGGCGCGCGCCCTGGCTTCGGGGATGCCGTAGCGGCGGACGAGCACCTCCTGTCCGGCCTCGCTGGTGAGCACTTGCAGGCCCTTCTTGCATTCGATGTCGTCGAGGCAGGCAATGGCGTCCATGTTGAGGACGTTGTGAATCCACGTCACGTGCTTGTCGCCGATGCCCTGAATGTCGTGGCCGCCATAGCCGTTGTTGTACAGCGTGGGGCATTGGGTGGGTTCGAGGCCCACGATCTTGTGATCGGGGAAGGCCTGTTTGACCCGGTCGCCCGCAGCGATGGTGCCGGCGCTGCCCATGGCCGAGCAGTAGGCGGCAATAGCGCCGTTGCCGATGCCCTGCGCCTTCAGTTCCGCCGCCAGTTCCACAATGGTGTTGCCGGTCACATGATAGTGGAAGCGGTAATTGCCCATCACCTCAAACTGGTTAAGGATGCGGACGTTCGGGTCGCGGCGCAGTTCCCACGTTTTGTCGTAAATCTCTTTGACGTTGGACTCCACGCCGACGGTCTTGATGACGCGCGCGCCGTAGCTTTCGATTTTCTCGAAGCGCTCCTTGCTCATGCCCTCGGGCAGCACCACGATGGACTTGGCGCCGACGCGCCCGCCCACCCACGCGCCGCCGATGCCGTAGTTGCCGGTGCTGGGCCACACCACGGTGTGCTTCTCGATGTCCACCCGGTCGAAGAGCAGTTCCTCGGCCAACACCGAATAGGCCGCGCCCACTTTGTGCGCGCCGGTGGGGAAGTCGCGGCCGTAGAGCACGACGATGGGGGCTTCGACGCCCGTAAGCTCCTTGGGCAGAACTTCGTACTTGATTTTGTTGTCGGCTCCGCGCCAGGTGATGTTGTATAGGTTGACGGGGTCGAGCGGCGACTCTTTGAGCGCCTTCACCGCCTTCCGCCGTGTGGCCGGATCGATCGTGTCGGGGTGTAGCATTTCCTCAAACGTGGGGCCTAGATGTGCTTTGGTCATTGGATAATCCTTCTTGTGTTACCACAGAGAACACGGAGAACACAGAGAATAAACACTCAGTGATCTCTATGTTCTCCGTGGTGAATAATCTCAATCCCTCGCCAACATGGTCATCGCCCGGAAGGCGCGGTGCGCCGTCACGATGTCGGGCGCGGTGTATTCGAGCCGGGTGCCGGTAACGCGTTCGGCGCCGGGAATAAGATACGCCCGGTCGGCGTGCTGGGTGTACACAAATTCCACCGCCAACTGCACCGGGGCAGCCACGGCAAAGCGCGGCGGGGCCTTGCCCTCGCGGAATTTTATGACGGCCCGTGCCGCCGCCTCGCAGATTTTGTGCCGCGCCTCGCCCAGCGGCAGGCACTGCGCGGCAAACCGGCCGGTGGCGTTCTTCACCACGGCAATCTCCAATTCCGGGCCGATCATATTCATGCCCTCTTCGCAGGCATGCTGGTCGCCGGTGAGGGCCACCACGGGCGCGCCATAGTGCGCCGCCACCGCCGCGTTGAGGCCAATCTCGCCCACCGCGCGGCCGTTGAGGAACACCGAGCGCACCCGTGTATCGGACCACGTGTGATCCAGCACCGCCTTTTTGGTTCCCGACATGCCGTGGTATCCCACCAGCATCACGGCATCGGGCGGCGGCTGGTCGTCGATGCCTTGCAGCATGGCAAACGGCGAGGGCGAGCCGGAGTTGAGCCGCACGCGCGAGTCGAGTTCCTCGATGAGGATGTTGCGCGCGTTCCAGTGGCCGTCGCTCACCAGCACCTCGTCCGCGCCGCTTTCAAACGCGCCCTGAATGGCAGCGTTGACGTCGTCGGTCATCAACTGCCGCCCGCGCGACTGATATTCCACGTGGCCGGGAGTCACTTGCTCCCAATCCACAATGCCTGAGATGCCTTCCATGTCCGCAGAGATGAGTAGTTTCATAGTTGGAGTTTGGAGTCTATTGGGTGACCAGCGTTTCGAGGCGGTCCACCAGGGAGCCTAGCACGGCAAAGGTATCCTCCACGACGTTGGGCGAGGTCATATCCACCCCGGCCAGTTTGAGCGCCTCGAGCGGATAGAGGGACCCGCCGGCGCTGAGGAAGCGCACGTAATCCTGCGCGGCATTGGGGGCGCCGCTGAGGATGCGGTGCGAAAGGGCGTGGGCCGCCGAGAGGCCGGTAGCGTATTGGTAGACATAGTAATCGGAATAGAGATGCCCAAACGTGGCCCAGGTGATGCCGTCGCGCTGGCGGTCGAGTTGCATCTCGCTGCCATAGCCCTCGGCCCACAGGTCGGCCATCAGCGAATTCAGATCGTCGGCGGTGAGGCCCTGGCCGCGCTCGACCCGCTGGTGAATCTCCAGCTCGAAGCGGGCCAACGTGGGCATGATGAAAAAGTAGCGATGGAAATTCGACATCGCTTCTTCGATCAGGCTGATCTGGAAATCGCGGCCGGGGTTGGCTCTGAGCAGATGGGCGCGCATCATGGCCTGGTGGAAGTTGGAAGCCACCTCGGCCACAAAGAGCGAATACTGGCTGTACACGGCGGGCAGGCGCTGCCAGGCCAGGTACGAGTGCATGGAGTGGCCGAGCTCGTGGGCCAGGGTGCTCAGGCTGAAGAGGGTATCGTCGTAACTCATCACGATGAACGGGTGAGTGCCGGGCCAGCCCGACGAAAACGCGCCGGAGAATTTTCCCCGGTTGGGGTACACATCCACCCAGCGATCCTCGAGGCAACCGCGCCGCAACACGCGCACGTAATCCTCGCCGAGCGGCGCGAGGCCTGCGCCGATCCAGTCGACCGCCTGGGCGTATTCCACTTTGGGCTTATCGCTCACCAACGGCGCCCACACGTCGTAGGGGTGCAGGGCGTCCACACCCAGCGCCTTGCGCCGCACCCGCCAGTAGCGGTGCCACATGGGCAAGTTCTTGCCGAAGGTTTCGATCAGGTTGGCAAAAACTGCGGTAGGGATGTTGTTGTGGAAGAGCGACATTTCGAGCGTGGAAGAGAATCGCCGCGCCCGCATGTTGAAAATGTTTTGCTTGACCGCGGTCGCCAGATTGGCGGCCAGGGCATTCTTGTGAGCCAGGTACGTATCCTGATAACCTTCCCACGCGGTGCGCCGGGCCTCGCGGTCCGGCCCGGCCAGAATTTCATCGAAGTTGGCTTGAGCCACCGGCAGGTTGCGGCCGTCGCCGGTGCGCGCATCGGGGAACTTGAAGTCCGCGTCGGTGAGCTGGCTGGCAGTCGTCGCCGTTGCCAGGAACGGGTCGGAGAGCAAGCCCAACAGTTCTTCCACTTCCGCCGAACGCACATGGGCCTGCTGGCGGAACAGATTATCAATGTAGTGGCCGTACGCCGCGAGGCGCGGTACCTGCGCCAGCCATTGGCGCAGCGTCGGCTCTCCGATGGCAATCAACTCCGGATCGATGAATGCAGCCGCCCCCAGCGCCTGCCCTTGCACCCCGAGGGACTGGCTATACATGCGGGTGCCGTGTGGGTCGGGGGTATCCACCTCGTGGGCCATGCTGGCATAAACATACACTTTGCCCACCCGGCGTATCAGAGTATCGAATGCATCCATGGCATCGGCCACTTTGCCGGAACCTTCGGCCAAATGGCCCTGAAAGGCTTGCACCTCCGGCAACATCGCCAACACACTTTGGGCTTCGGCCTCCCAAGCCTCGTCGGAGGCAAACACGCTTTCGGCATTCCATTTGTATTGGGCCGGGATTTCCGGGCGGGTACGGATTTTAGATTCGGACATTCGAAATGGCTCCTGCGGAAACAATAGGATTCAGATGGCGGGAGGATTCGGCAAACTGAAACCTTCTTCGCGATCTTCATGCCTTCGCAGTTAGTTCAGTACGGCCTTCACCGCCTCCAGCGTCGGCTCAATCACCGTGGCCTCACCCGCCGCCTTCATCGCCGATTTTACGTCTTTGAGGCCGTTGCCGGTGTTTATCACTACAATCGTTTCGTCAGCGCCCACAGCCCCATTGTGCACCGCCCTCATTAGCCCAGCATAAGCGGTGGAACCGGCCGGCTCGGCAAACACCGCCGCCCCACGGGCCAGATCGCGCATGGCGGCGAGGATTTCGTCGTCGGTGACCACCACGTATTCGCCGCCCGTTTCGCGCACGGCGCGCACGGCGCGCACCCCGTCGCGCGGCAGGTCAACGGAAATGCTGTCGGCCAGGGTGTCGGCGGCCACGGGGGTGATGGTTTCGGTGTGGGCGGCCCAGGCGTTGGCGCACGCCGCCGAGCCTGCGGCCTGCACGCCCATCAGCTTAGGCATCTTATCAATCCAGCCGAGCGCGAGCAAATCTTTGAAGCCCTTGTGAATCCCCGAAATAATGTTGCCGTCGCCCACCGACACAAACACCCGATCCGGCGCAGTCCATTGCGGATTGCGGATTGCAGATTGCAGATTGGGCGTTTGGAGTTTGGAGTTTGAGATTTGCGAGAGTTGTTCGCACATCTCAAACGCCGCCGTCTTCTTCCCCTCTACAGTGAACGGGTTGTAGCCCGTATTGCGGCAATACCAGCCGAACTCGGGCGAGGCCTGCAGGGTGAGATCAAAGGCCTGATCGTAATTGCCTTTGACCAACAGCACCCGCGCGCCAAACATCAGTAGTTGGGCGATCTTCGCCTGGGGCGCAGTCTCCGGCGCGAAGATCACCACCGGCTGGCCGACCGCCGCGCCCATCCCGGCCAACGCTGCACCCGCGTTGCCGGTGGAAGCGGCGGCGATCACTGCCGCGCCCAGTTCGCGGGCGCGGGCCACCACAATGGCCGAGGCCCGATCTTTGAACGAGGCCGTGGGGTTGCGGCCATCGTCTTTTACAAACAGCGTTTTGAGTCCGAGGGCGGCGGCGAGGCGGTCGGCGCGGTAAAGCGGAGTCCAACCGGCGGAGTGCAGCGGCGTCCCGCCGAAGCCGGGGTCGGCCACGGGCAACAGCGGGGCATAGCGCCACACGGAGAGATCCGGCGAGGCGGCAATGGAACCGGGAGAGGCTGCGCGGGTGATGGCCGCGTAATCCAGCACCACGTCAAGGTTGCCCATGTCGCCATGTTTGGGGCAAACATATTCGACTTCGTTCGGGCCGTACTTTTGGCCGCAGAGGGAACATTCGTATCCAAGAAAATTCGTCATGGGAAGTCGATTGCAGACGGACGCGGTCTCGCGTAGCGGTCCGCGTCGGCCTGCGCTAATTGATTACCACCGGCACAATCTTCCTCGCCCGCACGTCTACCAACCCTTTGTCGGTCAGCCCGGCTTCGGGGATGGACGGCAGAGAGACAAAGGATAGAGTCATAAACGGCGAGTTAAGCGGCGAGCCGAGTTCGCGCGCGGCGGCGTTCAGCTTGTCCAGCGCGGCATTCACTTCGGACGCCGGGCGGTCGCTCATCAACCCGGCTACCGTGAGCGGCACTTGCGCCAGGGTGCGCCCTTCGGCCACGGCCACAAAGCCGCCGCGCATTCTGGCGAGCGCGCGCACGCAGGCGGCCATGTCCGCGTCGTTCGTGCCCAGCACCACGATGTTGTGATGATCGTGCGCCACCGTGCCGCCGATGGCGCCGCGCTTGAGCCCAAAGCCTTTGGCGAAGGCCACCGCGATGTTGCCGTTCTTGCCGTGCCGTTCCACCACCGCAATCTTCAACACATCCTGCGTCAGGTCAGGGCAGATCTGTCCGTCTTTCACTTCCAACTCCGCTTCGCGGAAATAATTGATGATCTGATCGGGGACGATTTCGATGACGCGCACGGTGACTGAAAGCGCCGCACCCTTCGACTTCGCGACGCCGCGCTCAGGATGCTTGAACGCGAAGTGCGCGGCTTTGGTGCCGCGCTTGGCTTTCACCGTGTTCTTCAACCAAGCCGCGTACCGGATTTTAGGAACTTCCACCACCAACCGCCCGCCCTGCGCCACCAAACGCCCGCCGACGTACACTTGCGCGGGCGAAATCGGTGTGAGCGAGTCGGTCAGGATGAAATCGGCCCAGCGGCCGGGAGCCACCGCGCCCAGCCGGTCATCGAGGCGGAAATGTTCGGCGGCGTTGAGGGACGCCATTTGAATCGCCTTCAGCGGATCGAGTCCCAGCCGGATGGCCTCATTGACATTGTAATCAATGTGCCCTTCGGCGGCAATGTCGGCGGAGAACTTGTCGTCCACGCAAAACATCATGTGGCGCGTGGGCAGGTTTTCGCGCACGATGCCGGAGATAAGGTCCTGTAAATTGCGTTCGGACGAGCCTTCGCGAATGATGACGGCCATGCCCATGGCCAATCGCGCCTTCACATCGTCCAGCGTCACGCACTCGTGATCGTCGGCGAGGCGGGCGGCAGCGTAGGCTTCGAGGTCTTGGCCGGAGAGTCCGGCGGCATGGCCGTTGGCAATTTTGCCGCGCGCGTGCGCGGCCAGAATCTTCTTGAGGTACGGCGCTTTGCGCGAAGCGTCCAGCACTTTCGAGGGGTCGAGTTCGCCGAGACTGATCGCCGTCGGCCAGGCCAACACGCGGCGCACTTCGGCCGGGCCGAGTTCGCCGCCCGTTGTTTCGAGTCCGGGCGCAGTCGGCACACGAGAGGAAACTTCGACGAAGATGCGGTAGGGCAGAGTCGGCGCGGCGCGGAAGAATTCGGCCAGCCCGTCGTATCCGGCCACGTTCGCCACTTCCATCGGGTCTACGAACAAAGTGGTCGTGCCGGTCGGGACAACAACCTCGGCCAAGCGGTCTGGGGTGAGCAGGGCCGATTCAATGTGAATGTGCGCATCGATGAATCCGGGCAGGGCGTAGCGGCCGTTCGCATCGAGAGTCCGTTGGGTTTCGCGGCTTTCGTTGCGAAGCACGGAAACGATCCGGTCGCCGCAGATGCCGATGTCAGTTTCGACAATTTTCTCGGCGTAAACGTCCACCAAGCGCACGTTGCGGACGAGCAAATCCAGCGGGCGCTGACCGAGCGCGGCCTGAATCTGGTATTGCAGATCAGTTAAGGCATTCATGGAAGAAAAAGGAACCGCTCAATGGCCGCGCTCGCCCCGCACGTACGGCACGCCCAGCGCCGCCGGAGCGCCCAGCCGTTTGCGCAACGCTTCGCGCGATCCGATAATCAATACAATAATCGTGAACGCATAGGGCAGCATTTGCAGAAAGAATCCCCAGTACGGGTTGTAATAAAAGGGATTGGCAAAGCCGAACACGATGGTCGGGCCTTGAATGTCGAGAATAGTCCGTCGAAGCGCGCCAAACGTGTACGAGCCAAAGGCCGCCCGCCACGGATCCCACTGCGCAAAGATCACCAATCCCACCGCGATCCAGCCCTGCCCGGACGTGGTCAACTCGCTGAACCATCCCGGCGAGATCGCCAAACTGATTGTGCCGCCAGCCAACCCGGCCAACGTGCCGCCGACGAAAACGTAAAAGTACCGCAGGCGATAAACGTTGATGCCCATGGCATCAGCGGCAGTGGGGTTTTCGCCCACGGCACGCAGGTGCATGCCGGGGCGAGTGTAGTTAATGAAGAACCATGCCAGCGGCACAAGCGCATAACCGATGTATACCATCACGCTTTGCTTCGTAAAGAGAATTGGGCCGACGAACGGAATGGCCGACAAGACCGGCACTGTAAAAACCGGCAGCAGGGTAATCGTTCCTGCCTTGCTCAGCCCCTCGCCGAACACCAGACTCAGCCCGACGCCGAGAAAGGTGAGCGCCAACCCGCTCACGACTTGATCGGCCTGAAAGTGAATGGACACCAGGCCGTGCAGAAGCGCCAGCAATCCGGCGAAGAACATGGCCGCCAACAGGCCCAGCCCGCCGTTGCCGGTGGCAACCGTCACGCTGAAGGCGCTCATCGCGCCGATCAGCATCATCCCTTCCACGCCCAAGTTCAACACGCCCGCGCGCTCGGAAAATATCGCGCCGACAGTGGCAAACAGCAGAACCGTGCCGCTGGCGACGCCCGCTTGAAGAATAATGATTGGATCCATAAGTGTTCCTTTGGGATCATGTAGAGACGTTCCGCCGGAACGTCTCTACTGCGCGTTCGCGGTCCACGCGATTCGCACGCGGTAACGCATCAACACATCGCTGGCGATCAGCATGAAAAGAATGATGCCCTGAATCAGCCGCGGCACGCCCGACGGTTGAATCTCGCGCCCGGCCAGAATCAGCCCGCCGAACAAAATGGAAACGGGAATCACCACCAGCGGGTTGAGCTTAGCCAGCCAGGCAATAATGATGCCGGTAAAGCCGTAGCCCGGCGAAATGGACGTTTGCAGGCGGTGCACCGCTCCGGCAATCTCGGACATGCCGGCCAACCCGGCCAACGCCCCGGAGACCATCATCACCAGCACCGTGTTGCGCGTGATGTTCAGCCCGGCGTACTGCGCCGCGCGCGGGTTGTCGCCGATCAACCTGATCTCGTATCCCCACAAACTGCGGTACAGAATGTACCAGATGACTACCGCCGCGACGATGCCGATGAGCAGGCCGGCGTGTGTGGTGAGGCCGCGAAAGAGTTTGATCTCTTTGGCAAAATCCGCCAACCGCGGAAGCCAGGCTGCCTTCTGAAAGGTCTTGCTCATTTGAAAACCGCCTTCACTCCACACGGCAAACACAAAGAAGTTGACAAAAGCTACGGCGATGTAATTCATCATCAAGGTAGTGATGATCTCATTGACCTTGAGTTTGGCTTTGAGCCAGCCGGGGATGAATCCCCACCCCGCCCCGAAGACCATTCCGGCGACGAGCATCAACGGCAGGGTGATCCAACCGGGCGCAGTTTCCGGCGCGATGGGGATGAGCACCACCATGCTCGCGCCCAGCGCGCCCATGTAGAACTGCCCCTCGGCCCCGATATTCCACAACTTCATGCGGAAGGCAATCGAGCATGCCAACCCCACCATGATCAGGGGTGTCGCCTTTACCAGCGTGTCGGAGAACACGCCAATGTCGCCAAAGGCGGCTCTGGCAATGTGGGCGTAAGCCGCCCACGGGTTGCCGCCGACCAGCTTCAGCACCACCGCACCCAGCAACAGGGCGATGACGATTGCGCCCAACGAAACCGCCGGGCCAAGCCAGGCCGGCGCGTCGAGTCGCGGCTCCACTTTGATGGCGAACGGCAAACTGAAACGCTTGTTTGGCAGTGTGGGTGTCGTAGTGGTCACGCGAGGCTCCCGGGGGGTTGTCGTTTTGCGCCGGTCATCATCAGGCCGATGGTTTCGGCGTCGTGCTCCGTCAATTCGCCGACGATCTCGCCCTCGTACATCACCAGGATGCGATCACTCAGGGCAAAAATTTCTTCCAGCTCTTCGGACGACAGCAGGATGGCGGCTCCGGCTTCAGCCTGAGTCAACAGCAGGCGCTGGACGCCTTCGATAGCGCCCACGTCCAGCCCGCGCGTGGGTTGCATGGCGATCAGTAGTTTCGGTTTGGCCGAAAGTTCGCGCGCCAGAATCACGCGCTGCAAATTTCCGCCCGACAGCAAACGCGCCGAAGTGTCCACGCTCGGCGCCAGGATGGTGTATTCCTCTTTCAACTCTTCCGCCCGGTGCCGGGCCGCGAGCCGGTTGAGCGACCAACCGCGCGCCAGCGGCGCATGGCGGTACGATTTCATGATCACGTTGTCGGTAATACTCAGGTTGGGGGCCGAACCGACGTGCGTGCGATCTTCGGGAACGTGCGCCACGCCCTTTTGAATGGCGAGCGCGGCGGAATGGTTGGTCACGTCATCGCCGCCCACCAGCACCCGCCCCGCTGTAGCCTGGCGGAGGCCGGTGATCACTTCGGCCAGTTCGCTCTGCCCGTTTCCGGCAATGGCCGCGATGCCGACGATCTCGCCGGAGCGCACGGTCAGCGACACGCCGCGCAAAGCGGGGAGGCCTTTGTCATTCTGTGCGCGCACGCCTTCCAGCTTCAGCACTACTTCGCCGAAAGCATGCGGCTTCTTGTCCAGATGGAACAACACTTCGCGCCCGACCATCAACTTCGCCAGTTCGGCGCGGTTTGTTTCGCTCGTTTTCAGCCCGGACGCCGTGGCCTTGCCCTTGCGTAGGACGGTTACCCGGTCGGCAATCGCCGTCACCTCTTGCAGCTTGTGGCTGATGAAGACGATGGATTTGCCCTCGCCCGCCATAGCCCGCAGGGTTTTGAATAGTTCGTCGATTTCTTGCGGGGCCAGCACGGCGGTCGGCTCGTCCATGATCAGCACTTGCACGCCGCGATATAGCATTTTGAGAACTTCGACTCGCTGCTGTTCGCCGACAGACAACTGCCAGATTTTCGCTTGCGGCGAAACTTTCAACCCGAAGCGGTCGCCCAATTCGGCCATGCGCTTGTCGTAAGCCGACAGGCGCATCAGGAAGCGCGGCTCGTCGAGGCCGAGCAAAATGTTTTCGGTGACCGTTTGCGAGGGGACGAGGGTGAAGTGCTGGTGGATCATGCCCAGGCCGCGGGCTATGGCATCGCGCGGGGAATTGAAGCTGACCGGCTCGCCGCCGACGAATATGCTGCCGGCCTCAGGCTTGTACAGCCCTGCCAGCACGCTCATCAAGGTGCTTTTGCCCGCGCCGTTCTCGCCGAGCAGGGCGTGAATCTCCCCCGCTCGTAGATCGAAGTCTACGCGATCGTTTGCCAGCACGCCCGGAAAGCGCTTGACGATGCCGCGCATTTCGACGGCGTTTCGGGATGTGGCCATGCGTTCACCTCAACCGACGAAGGGTGGATGAGGAATGATGAAGGATGAAGGGAGCGCCTTCATCCTTCATCCTTCCATCTTCTGCCTTCGCGATCAGCCGCCCAACGACGGCAGTTCAGCCGTGATGCCGTCTGCCCACCAGTACATACAAGTGTTGCACGGCGATCCGAATTCCTTGAAGCCGTCCAGGTCTAGTTGCTCCAGCGAAACGCCGTCGGCGAGGATCTGGTTGCCCTTGTTGTCGAAGATCGGGCCTTTGAACACGTCGAAGCGGGTGAATTTCCCGGCCAGCGCCGCAGCCAGCGTGTCTTTAATCAACTTCACGTCTTCCGCAGGCAGGCCAGAGACTCCCGGTTGCGGGGTCTGGCCTTCCATGAACCCGTACAGGCCCATCGCGCCCGTGTCTGCATCGAAGTATTCGAAGCCGGGAACGTACGTGCCGGCTTTGGTTTCTGCGGCAATCCGGGCATACACCGGACCCCAGGTCCAGTACAACGCGGTCAGGCAGCCTGTGGTCTTGCACGCGCCGACGTGGTCATAGTTGACGCCCCACTTGCCTTTCTCTGTGGCCACGTCGCCGGCGGCCGGAGTGTCGGCGCCGGTGAAGACCACCTGCGCGCCGCCGTCAAAGAGCGAGGCCGCGCCTTCCTTCTCGATCACCGGATCGTGCCAGGTGTTGATCCAGCGCACGTCCATCGTGCATTCCGGACAAGTGCGCCTCATGCCCAGCGCAATGGCGTTGCCCAACCGCAGTTCTTCGGGGATGGGGAAGGTGGCCATATAGCCCAGCTTCGGGTTGCCGTCCGTCTTGGCGCGCGACCCGGCCAGCATGCCGCCGATGTACTTGATGACTTCCATCGCGCCGAACAGGTTGCCGTAGTTCTTGCCGTTGGTCTTGAACCCGGTGAGGTGAATGAACATCGCCTCGGGGAACTCTTCCGCGACTGTCGCCATCGGGTCCATGTAGCCAAACGAAGTGCCGATGATCAGGTCGAAGCCCTTGCGCGCCAGGCTACGGAACACCTGCTCGGAGTCCGCACCTTCGGGCACGAATTCGATGTAGGCTACGTGCGAGTCCGGCACGTTTTGCTCGACGTAGAGCAGGCCTTCGTAGTGCGCCTGGCTCCAGCCGCCGTCGTCGTGCGGGCCGATGAGTACCATGGCCACGTTGAATTTGCCTTCTTCAACAGCCGGGATCTGGAAGCCGCCGACGACTTCGGGCGTGGCCGTGGGTCCGGCAGCGGCGCCGCCACAGGCTGTGACTACCAGGGCGGCGACCACGAGCAAACTTACCAGCGTCCACAGTTTTTTGTTAGTCATTCTCACTCCTCCATAATGTAATACGTTGAAATTGTTGGGTTACTCTACGTCAAGGCGATTTAGCAATACTGACCCTCCTTCCAAACACGTTACGACAGGTTGTAGGATTAGGGAGGCGAGCAAACCGGGTCGACAAATGGATAGGCCCACCCCGTCCCACAGTTATACAGCATTCGGCGTTCTTCGGCAGACAGGAGCCGCTTCCAAATTCCGGCCTGGTCCACCAGCCCTCCGCCGAACAAATCGAGGCCGGTCACATCGGTCATGCGGCCAATTTGAAGCGGCTGGGGGGTGGGGTTGCCACTGGACACCCCGTTGGAATATGGAATGGTAGAGGAAGACGTATCATTGACTTGGATAGTCAATGTGTCGTGGGCTGCATCGTGCCACGCAACAACAAAATACCAAGGGGTGTTTCCCACTGTCGGTGCGGTGGATACGAAGAATTTATTGTAGCTGTCCGAGCTTACAAAGAACGCAAATTGTCCCAGATCGCTGGCATAGGAGAGCGCATACTCGCGACGACCGTTGGCCTCTCTCCATTTTGCTAAGAGCGGAAGATAATGGGCAAGGTCTTCCACGTGGGCCCATCCAGCCAGCGTAAAATCAAAGTCGCCCATTGAAAGAGAGCTGTTGCTGGGCGCAGTTAGGACTTGGCTATTAGACCACACAAAGTGGGCAGCATTCCCAACTATGCCCGAACCATAGCCAACTCCGTTGGTGCTGGCCAAATGGTTGCTGCCCACCATGTCGGCGCAGGTACCGCTTGTTTCGTCCAAAGCCCAATAAGCCACGAGGGCATCTGTAAGAGTCGAGCCAATGTAAGCCATACGACGGGAGTAGAACGCGTCAAAATAACAAACGCCCTGAGTGCCGGCGTCCAATCCCCCAACCAGCCCCAATCGAATTCGGTCAATCCGCCGTGTGTCATTGTCTATCCCAGCCAATGAGGTTGTTTGTACGCCATCCAGCCAGAGCGTCAAGCTGCCGTTGTTGGCGCCGACGGCGGCAGCCTGCCAATCGATCTCAATAGTATGAGGCGCATCGGACAGCAGATGCCAGGTAGTGTTCTGCCAGGCGCCCGTATCGTTGCGAGCATTGCCACGAAGCAGATAATTGGCTGCTATCGCGCCAAGTTCAAGCCGTACTACGGGCGTTATTGCGCCAGGCCCCATATAACCCATGAAAATGTAATGGGCGCTACCGGTGCTCATTGTCAATCCATTTGGGTCCAGCAAGAATCGAGCGCGATAACGGGTTTCACCGTTCGGCGTTTCGTCTTGAACAAATAGAGCGCTGCCCCCGGCTACGGCGCGCAGGCCATATCCGCCGGATAGCGCCGCCGTTTCTACCACACTCAAATTGCCATTGCCGGTTTGGCTGGAAGTCCAGTGCGTGAGATCGCCCGATTCAAAACCGTCGGCAAAAATGGTGTCGTCGGGAGTCGGGGTGAGTGTGGGGGTGGAAGTCTGTGTTGGCGAAGATGTGGCAGTTGGGATGGAGACTACTTCATCATGGAGATAAATCCACGCGCTTTGGAGAACTGTGCCATTCCCAAGATCAGCGGCAACCTTGTAAGCACTTGGCGCGCCGAGGATGCGGTTGACAGTAATCTGTGAAGCTGGCCCTTGATAAGAATCAAATGTCGCTCCGCCATGGCTCTCAGTGACATGATATGTCATTGCGCCGGGGTACGCATATTCCAGAATCGCTGTTGCTTCACCAGCATTGTAAAACGCGGCGATATGGGGTTGCGGCTGAGGGGCGACAGCGCCTGGGTGGAGATCGATATAACGAAAGCCGCTCGACTGCGACGGATCAGATCGAAGCTTAGCAAGAACTTTGAAACAGTATTGGCCGCTTGCCATAGAGCATTGATTATTCAGGTCGAGTGTGCGCGGAAACGTTGGGCCTTCTTGAAGATCGCCTGTTAGAAGAATCCACCAGCCTGAACCAGAGAGATATTCTGAAATTTCAAAATACGAATCAGTGGACATGTTTCTTGCATCTGGCGACGCGCCCATATGGATGATCGCTTGCGTGTTAGTAATATTGGACACATAGGCCGAAGGGTAACCGGTTGGAGAATCAACTCCTGCCAGATGGCGGGGCCCCGGGGTAAGAGTATTTCCTGGAACTGGCATGATTGTTGGCGGGGCGCCATTTTCCGGATATTGAGCCGCACCACTTAATTGAGTGGCGTCATGCATAAGTGTGGCACTGGCTGAGGGCGGAGCGTACCATGAGTTCCACCAATTGCCCATTAGAGGTCGAATGGGAATCGCTGTTCCGCTATAGACATTATTTGCTTCACAGCCAGAACGAGCCTCGAAGTGCAAGTGGTGTCCGCCATTTTGGCCGCCAGTTCCTGTGTTACCCGAATCGGCAATATGCATTCCTTGCGTGACAATCGTACCTGGAGTAGTGTTGACCACAGCGTTCTGTAGATGCGCATAAAAACTACGTAACTGCTCACGCAATTGACGGTTGAAGGAAATGCAAAACAGGCGCACCCATCAGGTTAATCAACTTCTGAAAGACGTTTTCGCCCGCTCGCTTGGCAGTGTTCAACACCGTAGCCAAAGCGGCATAGGCCTGCGCAC
>JACRBQ010000127.1 GCA_016213135.1 Chloroflexota bacterium
CATCCTTCATCCTTCATCCTTCATCCTTCATCCTTCATCCTTCATCCTTCATCCTTCATCCTTCATCCTTCATCCTTCATCCTTCATCCTTCATCCTTCATCCTTCATCCTTCATCCTCTCCCCCTCCTCATACAGCACCCCGTCGTACACTTCCACCAGTCGCGGCATGCGCCTGGCCAGGTCCACGTCGTGCGTCACCATGATGAACGTTTTGCCTTGAGCCACAAGTTCCTCAAACAGGGTAAAGACCATGTCGGCGGTTTTGCTGTCGAGGTTGCCGGTCGGCTCATCGCCCATCAGCAGCGGCGGGTCGTTTGCCAAAGCGCGGGCAATGGCCGCCCGCTGCTGCTGGCCGCCGGAGAGCGTGTTGGGCAGCTTGTGCGCCTGATCGGCCAGCCCTACCTGCTCCAACAGCATCATCGCCCGCTCGGGGCGTTCGCGCGGCTTCCACATCCGGCAAAAATCCATCGGCAGCATCACGTTCTCGATCACCGTCAGCGTCGGCAAAAGCTGGAAGAATTGAAATATCACGCCGATGTTTTTGCCGCGAAAGCGCGCCAACTCGTTCTCGCTCATCTTCTCGATGCTGTGGCCCGCCACCCGCACCCTGCCGCTGGTGGGCCGGTCAATGCCGGTGATCATGTTGATGAGCGTGGATTTGCCGGAGCCGCTGGGGCCGCGCACGCCGACGAACTCGCCGGCCCGCACCTCCATGTGGATGCTTTTCAATACGTGAATGACAACGCCGGCGGGGCCTTGAAAATCCTTGATGACGTTGTCTACGTGGACAAGATGGTTGTTTTCGGTCATTGGTGATCGGGTTCTGTGCGGGGGCGTTCAGTTGAACGCCCCTACGGAAATTGAACGTCCTTCTGTCGAGCCTCACTCGTAAGCCAGGCTCTCACGGACGCTGACGCGGGTCGCCTGCCGGGCGGGGAACCAGCTCGCGAGCAATGATAACACGACCACCAGTCCCAGCCACAGCCACGCGCCGCCGGCCGAGTAACGGAGTTGGGGCGGGATGCCCACGGCGTCCCCGAGGGCCAGGGTGAGGAAGCGGCCCGCCAGTAAACTGAGGGGGATGGCAGGGAGCCAACTAAGCACGGCCAACAGCAGCCCTTCTCCCATGAACAACAGCGCCACGTCGCCCGATGACGCCCCCACCGCCCGCATCACCCCGATCTCGCGGCGGCGCTCGATCACGTTGATGGACAGGGTGCCCGACAGGCCGATGCTGCCCACCACCGCCATCAGCACCGCCATGATGAGCAGGATGCCGGTAATGATCGTGAGGATCGCGCCAAAGTTCTGCTGAAACTCGGCGATGGTGAGCGTGCTGCTCACACCTATGCCGCGCGACTCCAAGAGCGCGCGCACATCTTGGGTGACGGCGATCTGCGTGGCCGCAGTATCCGGCGTCACCCGGATTTCCACCGCCGTGGCCTGACCGGGCTGATGCAGCGCGGCGCTTTCCACGTCGCGCGGGGCATAGGCGGTGTTGCCGCCCCCGCCCGTGCCCGAGGGGTCTACGATCAGCCCGACGATTGTCCACGCCGACTCGCCCACGTCGCCGAGGTCAATCATGATCCGGTCGCCGACGCCCAGCCCGAGGTCTTTTGCCAGCTTCTGATTCAGCAGCAAGGCGTGGCCGTCGCCCGGTTCGAGGGCCCGGCCGGCCACGAGGCGCGGCACGAAGAAATCAGAGTCCGGCGGGATGCCGTACAGCAGCGTTTCGTGTTTGCTATCCGGTCCGGTTGCGCCGGGAGCGCGAGACCTGGCGGTGGTGAGCGCCCACATTTCCACCCGATCCACATTGGGGCGCGCGGCGATGAGCGGCGCCAGTTCGGCAATGCGCTGGGGGTGATCGAATTGAACAAGCACATCGAAGCCAAACCCCTCAACCATGAACGCGATGGTGTACATCAGGGAAGCGTGAGTGCTGAGCACCATCATGAAAACGACTCCGGCCATCGTCAGCGTGATTTCGGTGAGGGCCACGCGCCCCGTCCGCCGGAAGGTGTTGCGCAGCATGAGCACGGCGAGGCGAGGGACGCGTGCCGCTTGAATGCGGCTCAGTTGCCTGTCGAGCCGGCCCCCGCCGTAGCGCCCCGCCCCCACCCCGTAGGCCGCCAATGCCTCCCGCACCGAAATGGCGGTTCCGCGCATCACGGGCCACAACGCGGCCAGCGCCGGCGACAGCAGCCCGAGGCCGATTTGCGCCGCCAGGGCGAACGGCACAATCTCAAATGGCGCGGCGGGGATGTTGAAGTAATAGAGCATGGCGCGGGAGAGGGCGTAGCCCCCCGCCGCGCCCGGCGGCACGGCGATGGCAAGCCCCAGCAGGCCGTAAGCGGCCACGCCGGTGAGATACACGGCGGCGATTTGCCCGCGCGTCGCGCCGATGGTTTTCATCAAGCCGATCTGCGGAATCTGTTGAGCGATGACAGCGTTCGTGGTGTTGGTGACCAGAAACGTGCTCAGGAACACCGAGGCCGCAGCCATCACCGTCAGCACCAGCCCAATCGCGTCCAGCGCATCCTGAATGGGGTGCCGGTTTGGGTCGCGCAGCGTGGTGAAGCTGACCCGCGCCCCGGCCCGGCTGAGCTTTTCTTCGACGAGGCTGGCCGCGGCGTTGACACGCTCCCGGCTGTAATCCGCCACGGTGAAGCGAAGCTGGTTGAAGTCGCGCGTTCCGCTCAGCGCTTCCATCACGTCACGCGTCACGTAAAACGCGGACACTGTGCTGAATGGCGGCGGCTGCTGTTCGGGGTCGCGCAGCGTCCCGCCGACGGTCAATAGCTCGGTCCGGTCGCCAGCCTTCAAATAGACCTGGCCTCCTATAAGCGGCACGCCAAAGGGGGCCACATGATTGAATTCGACATCCACCAGTTTGGAGCCGGGCCACTGGCCGGCGCGCAAGGTGAGGAGATCGAACGACTGATGTTCGTAATCGGCGATGGCAATGGCCGTGCCGTCTTTCCAATCGGCGGCCCCGGCGGGTTTCCAACGCACGCCGATCTGCGTCCACCCAGCCACGGCGCCCATTCCGGGGAGCCGCGCCAGATCGTTCGCCACATCGTCGCCCACCGGAGTCCACAGCGAAAGCATGGCATGCGACGGGCGGCTGGCGATCTGCGCCTGTGTGGTCTGCCGTGTAATGAGGGCGTTGCTCGACAGGATCATGCCAACGGCCATGACGCCGACGGCAATGCTCGACGCCACGAGCGCAGTGCGCCCTTTTCGGTCCCACAAGTCGCGCCAGACTTTGCGAAGGGCAATGGGCATTGGAGGGATGACGGCGGAAGGGTGAACGATGAATGCTTCGGTTTGCGGGAGTGAGGCTTGAGGCGAATTGTCTCCCATGCTCGATCGAGCAGCATTGGGCGTTGGCCGGCCATGATTACCCCGACTTCGGCGGATACGACGTTTGCCAATGTAGATTGAGCTTGACTTAGCCGAGCTTTGTTCTAAACTACAGGCATCCGTCTATAGGCACATTATACGGAAGAATTCCGTAAGGGTTCTCCTGCCACCCCACAAGCGGGGTAGCGTTTACACTGAACGAGACCATCATGAACTATCCAAGGACACCCCAACTGACGATTTTATTTGCGGTTGCTCTCGCTTTACTAATGGGGTGCGGTACTCCTGGAACCACACCTACCGTAACTTTACCTACTCCAACATCTAATCCACCCACTACCTCAGCACCACTGTCTCCTACCCCAGCGCCATCTCAACCCCGCGCTATTGTGGTTGACACGGACATGGCAGCCGATGACTGGATGGCGATCCTATATCTGCTTCAAAGACCAGATGTGACGATCAGGGCCATAACAGTGACTGGCACTGGTGAGGCCCACTGTGCTCCAGGGACTCGACACGCCCTCGGATTGGTAGCCCTGTCTGGAAATGATGAAGTCCCTGTTACTTGTGGCCGAGAAACGCCTCTTCAAGGAAATCATGTTTTTCCAGATAGTTGGCGCGAAGGTGTAGATAGTGTCTTGGGTCTTACCTTGCCCGAAGGGCAAAACACCGCAGCGAACATTTCTGCAGTGGAACTTCTTGCGTCAGTTATCCAATCATCGCCTGACAAAGTAACCTTACTTACGCTTGGCCCCCTCACGACCGTCGCCGAAACATTACAGAATAGCCCCTCGTTGGCAGACAACATCGAAAGGATCTACATCATGGGCGGCGCGGTGAATGTGCCGGGCAATGTGGGCGCATCCGGGGTTGGGATTAATAACAATACAGCTGAGTGGAATATCTACGTCGACCCATACGCCACCAATATCGTTCTGCAATCTAGCGCGCCCATCACGCTAATACCGCTTGACGCGACCAATCACGTTCCTCTGACCGCCAAGTTCTACAACCGGCTCGAAAGTAACCACATCTCACCGGAAGCGACCTTCGTCTACGACGTGCTGACCAAACGGAAGGCGTTCATTGACTCGGGCGGCTACTACTTCTGGGACCCGCTGGCGGCAGCAATACTGACTGACGAAAGCCTTGCAACCTTTCAGAATGAGAACCTTTGCGTTGTTGAAACGGAGGGGCCCGAAAGTGGATGGACGAAATCAGGTAACGGATGTCCAGAGGTACGTGTGGCTATCTCCGCTGACGGAGGGCGTTTTGAGCAGATATTCTTGGACACTCTGAACACTCCATAACCCTAAACGAGAAGCGTGCCTCAACGATTCTATTTCCAAAGCCGCAGGCAGGCTAACCAGCGGTTGCAGCCGACTTGCTCCGCTGCGCTTCACAAGCGGCTGAACCGCGCCGTTCGGCCGGCTCGAAAGGAGTCAATATGGAGATAATCAAAGAAGCCCTTATGCAATGGGGCGAAGCAATTCATTTGAGCATGGAGAATCGTACTATGTTTTACTCTCCGGTTCTCGACCATTGGCGCGTCAAAAAGTGGGCGGGCAAAAACGCGAAAGGTTTTGTCTATGATGGCGACAGTTTTATGAGGGCGTTTGAATGTTTGCTTGGCGCTCACGCCACCGAACTCCCCTTGCACCCGGCTGGCGGGGACGTGGCGGCTGAAAATGGAGATGTGGCTCGGGTAGAAAACGGCACAGTTGTCGGGCATATGAGTGAAGCGAGACGCCGGCAGGCAAAGGAGAACTCAGGACCCCAGGCATGAGCAAATTAACAACTGTCGGGATGAAGTGGCAACTGCGAATCGGCGCCGTGTTTGTGCTCCTTGCGGGGCTTCAGCTCTTCTTCGGCACTGAGCATACTGATACGTATTTTGCATGGACAATCAAGCCGCCGCTGCTCTCGGCTGCGTTTCTTGGAGCATCATACTTGACCAGTTCTTACCTGGGCTTCGCTGCGTCGCGCGAGGCTGTTTGGGCGCGCGCGCGGCTGGCGGTGCCCGGACCACTCACGTTCACAGTTCTCACATTACTGGCAACTCTTCTTCATCTGGACCGATTTCACCTGCACAGCCCCGCGCTCACAACGGCTCTCATTGCCTGGGTTTGGCTGGCCGTCTACGCCGGTGTTCCCATCAGCATGACGATCGTGCTGCTGCGCCAACTGCGCGCGCCTGGAGAGGACCCACCTCGCCAGACGCCCCTGCCCCCAGGGTTGCGAGTGACAAGCCTCATTCTCGCCGTTGTCAGCCTTCTGGCCGGTGTCGTGCTTTTCATTGCGCCACAGGCCGTTGCCCCCTGGTGGGCGTGGCAATTGACCCCGCTCACCGCGCGGGCGATTGCCTCGTGGCTGATAGCTTTAGGAATCGTTGCCGCACAAGTCGCCCGGGAGAATGATTACCTGGGCGCTGAACCGGTGATGATATTCTTTGCGCTATTTGGCCTCTTGCAGGCCTTGGGGCTTGCCCGCTATCCAGACGACCTCGTCTGGAGTGAGCCGCGCGGCTGGCTGTACCTCGTATTTCTCGCGGCCGTGCTGTTGCTCGGCATCTCAGGCTGGGTCGCGGTGCTACAGTGTAAGTCCATCGCATTGGCCAAGGGGATTAAGCACCCACCGACCCGGTGACTGGCGCCGGTGCGAAGGCGGGCTGGCTTATTGTAATGCCGCGCTGCCGCGCGCCTTGCTGCCAATACGCTTTTCACACATACAAAGAGCCGTTCGCGTGTTTTGACTGCCAAAAGGTCTTCAAGCAAACGAGCCGATGGGAATTACCAGACGGTCAACGACCCGCGCCCGGAGAAAAACGCGTCGTGTTGTGCCCGCAATGTCGCCAACCTATGGCGGATATGGGCTACAACTTCAAAGCCCCCAAACAGTCAGATCAAGGAGCTAATTCGCGGCAAAGCATTGAAACGTGTCAATGGCCGTGCTCCTGAGGCACCACATGAATATGGTGATGCATGTGCTCGGCGATTTCCGCCTCGTGCGCGTGGCGGTGTTCGTGAATCAAATTGGAGGCTAGCAGCAGCGTCTCGTCCGAAAGAATCTCTTTGGGTGTGCCGTCGGCCATGAGATGGTGGCCTTCGTCGAACACACACACCCGGTCGGCAATCAGTTCCACAATGCCCAGATCGTGCGTGGCGGTAATTACGCTTTTGCCGGTTCGGCCCTGTTCGATGATGAAATCCACCAGCCAGGCCTGGCTGCGCGGGTCGAGACCGGTCGTCGGCTCGTCCATGAGCCACACCTCCGGGCCGAGACTCAGCACCGAGGCCAGAGCCACCCGCCGCTTTTCGCCGCCGGAAAGACGGTGCGGGGCGCGGTCGCGCAGCTTCTCGATCCGCAGGGCGGCCAGGGCGGTATTGACCCGCGACTCGACCTCCTCGCGCGCCATCTCCATTTGCAGCGGCGCAAACGCGATCTCATCCCACACCGAGGGCGAGAATAGTTGCACATCGGTGTCCTGAAACACCAGCCCCACCCGGCGGCGAAACGCAAAGTTGAATGGCTCGTCCTGAAAAGCCTCCTCGGTCAGCGGCGCGCCGAAGGCGCGCACCTCGCCCGCCGTCGCAAAGTACAGCCCGTCCAGCAGTTTGAGCAGTGTGCTTTTGCCGGAGCCGTTCGAGCCGAGCACGGCCAGCCGTTCGCCGGCCTTCACCTTGAGGCTCACGCTGTCGAGGGCGGCCTGCCCGCCTTCGTAGGCAAACGACACGTTCTGCAAATCGAAAACCAGATCGTTATCCAAAGTGTCCCCAATCCGTTATCGGCCAAGCCACACGGCCAGCGCCGCCGCCAGCACCAACGCCCCGCCCCACAGCCAATCGCGGGGGCGCATTCTAAAAGTATCCATCGTGCGCGGGTGGCCGCGAAACCCCCGCGATTGCATCGCCAAATACACTTCACTGCTGAGGTGCAGCGACTTGCTCAACAGCGTCCCGGCGGTGGCGGCAATCATGCGGCGCTCGTCGGCGGTGCTCATGCGCCCGATGATGCGGCTCTGGCGCGAAAGAAACATATCGTTCGTCGTGTGCAACAACAAGTAAATATAGCGATAGGTCATGCCGAGGATGAGAATAAACGCGTCGGGCACGCGCAGCACGCTCAACGCTTTCAACACGCCGTTCCACGGGGTCGTCAACACCAGCAGGATAGCCAGGGACACCGACGTGCTCACCCGCAGCAGCAGGAACAATGCCGTTTGTGCGCCGGTGCGCGTGATGACCAGCCCCAGCGGCAACTGCACCAGCGGCGGCCCGGGCGTGATGAAGAAGGCGGGCAGCGCGATCATGCCGGTGAAAAAGGGCAGCAACAACCAAACGCGCTTGATGAAGAACCCCATCGGTATGGACGAGGCCCACGCCAGCAGCAGCGCCACAACGTACAGCCCGGCGATGACGGCCAAACTGCGCGACAGGCTGACCGCGAGCAGCAAAGCCAGAATGCCGAGGACCTTCACCCGTGGATCAAGCGACTGGAGCAATCCCTTCTGCCGCGCCAACTCCTCGGCAAAAAGCGATTGCTCCATCGTGTGACTGAGATCGGCCAGCGTCCGCTCGACGACGTTGCGCCGTTTGCGGGTAGAGGTCAGTTTGGGGAGCGAGTCCACTTGTGGCCGTCTAATTCCGGGCCGACGATTGGCCGCGCGTAAGCAGGGCCGTCAACAACCAGGCCACCACCGCGATCAGCACAATCCCCAGCACCGCCGACAACGTATAACCCAACTTAGTGTTGCCGAGGGCAGGCAGGTCGTAGCGCGCCAGCGGCGCGCCCCACAACGACTCCAACTGGGCCAGCCCACGCGGCACAAAGCCGAGGCCCCGGTTCGCAAGCTCCTGTGAACTCCACTCGCCCCACGCCGTGCCGGGCGCAAGCAGGCCCAGGGGCGCCGCAATCGCCAGCGCCGCCAGTCCAACCCACAAGGCGCGCAAGCCGTTCAACCCGCCGGCCTCGGCGGCCAGCGCCGGTTTCTCGGCGATCTGCAACACCCCGAGGTTGGTGCGCTGCAGGTAGGCCACCACTAACGCCGCCACCGCCCCTTCGACGACCGAGGCCACCAGCAAATGCGGAATGACCATCACCGGGATTGCCACTGACAATGGGTAAGGCGCATACAGCGGTGTGCCATCCACCGCCTTAAAGAAGATAGGCTGAATGCCGAATTCGATCGCCGTGAAGAGCGCCGACATGGTGAGGCCCACCCATCCGCCCAGCGCCGCGCCCGCCAGCCGCCGCCGCGAGTCCAGCGGCGTCCTGGCGGCGATCATCCGATAGAGGGCATAACTCACATAGGGCAGCACCACGGCCATATTGAAACTGTTCGCGCCAATGGCGAGAATGCCGCCATCGCCGAAAAAGACAGCCTGAATGATCAGCGCGATTGAAATGGCGACCGAAGCCACTTCAGGCCCCAGAATGATGGCCGCCAGCGCGCCGCCCACTGCGTGGCCGGTAGTGCCGCCGGGGAGCGGCACGTTGAACATCATAATCACGAAGGAAAACGCCGCCATCAGCGCAATCACCGGCACACTGCGGGCGTTCATGGCCTGGCGCAGCCTTTGCAGGCCGCGATACCAGAACGGCAGCACCAGCAATAGCATGATCAACGACGTGATCGGGCTGAGATAACCGTCGGGAACATGCATGCGTCCGGGCGAAAAAAGCCAAGCGAGATACATCGCGATCCCCTCCGTGGCAAGTTGAGCTATCTCTCCGGTTCGCGGCGGCAGTCCTGGCACAGGCCAAAGAGCGCCAGATGATCCATGTCGATGAGAAACTGCCGGTCACGCTCGATCCTGGCAAAGAATGACTTGACGGCATCGTGGCCGATTTCATCGACTTTGTCACACTTACGGCACACCAAATGATGGTGCGGCGTGGCCCCGGCGATCTCGTAAAACATGTGCCCGCCAATTTGCGCCGCCACCACCAGCCGCATTTCGCACAGAAAGTCCAGCGTGCGATACACGGTGGTGCGGTTCACCGCCGGAGCGCGGGCCTGCACTCGCGCATACACTTCGTCCGGCGTAGTGTGCCCGCCGCCGTCGCACACCGCGTCCAATATCAATTGGCGCTGAGGCGTCACGCGGCAACCGCGCTCGCGCATCACCGTCGCATAGTCGAGTGTCTGATGTGTCATAGTGAGTCTCCCGCAATGGCCAGGCGCGGCCGCCCGTCCCGGGCGGCGACGCCTTATTGCAATTATCTGCAATAACCACAATTTACAGCATGCAGGGCCTGCCTGTCAAGTGCGTGCGCAACCTCGCGCCGGTTTCCATCCGTTTCACTCTCTGTTAGAATCCCACACCATGATCATCGGCGCGTGCACCGTCCGCCTGCATTTGCCCGGCGTGCGGTCGCTCAAAGAAAAACGCGGCCGCCTGCGGCCCCTGCTGGCCCGGCTGCCCAAAGAGTTCAACCTCGCCGCCGCCGAGACCGGCCTGCAGGATGTGTGGCAATCGGCAGAGATCGGCCTCGTCACCGTGTCCAACGACGATGGGCTGGTGCAGAACGCCCTCGAAACCGCCGTCCGCTGGATTGAGCGCCATGCCCCGGACGTGGAAGTGGCGGATTACAGGATTGAGTTGCGCTAAAAGAGAATGCACAAGGCACAAGGCATAATGCATAGTTGCCATTGTTGGCTGCCATTGTGCATTGTGAATTGTGCCTTGTGAATTGGGAGTAGTCATGCCATCCCTCCGTAAACTCCTGCCCCTCCTCCACGACCGCTCCACCGTCCTCGCCGTCATCACCGTGGCCCTCGTCGCCGTGGCGACTCTGCTGGGCCTCTTCGAATACCTTGAACTCAAAGCCATCGACGCCGCCTTCACCCTGCGCGGCCCGCTCCCGCCCACCGCCCCCATCATCATCGTCGCCGTGGACGACGAATCGATCCGTGAAACAAATATCCAATGGCCGTGGCCCCGGCAGTACATGGCCGACCTCATCACCAGAATCTCCAGCGGCGGCCCCAAATCCATCACCACCGACATCTTCTGGTATGAACCCAGCAGCGATCCGGCGGGCGATGCCGCGCTGGCTCAAGCCATTGCCACCGCCGGAAACGTCATCCTCGCCAACGATATCAATCACGTCGAGCAAGCGGGTTTTGTGCTGGACGAATATCGCCGCCCCCTGCCCGAATTGGAGCAAGCCGCCCTGCGCCTCGGCCTCGCCAACCTCTACCGCGACCCCGACGGCTTCGTGCGGCAAATGCCCCTTTACCTCGTCAGCCAGGAGCAAGCCTATTTCTCTTGGGCCGCCATCACCGCCTTCAACTATCTCGGCCTGCCCCTCCCCGAAGCCGTCCAGCCCAACGCCGTCATCACCGGCTTCCTCACCATTCCACTGGAGGGCAACCGCATCATCGTCAACTATCACGGGCCCGCCGGAAGTATCTTCAGGCAAATACCCGCCTACCAGATCCTCAATGGCGATCAAAACCCGGCCCAATTCAAAGGTGCCATCGTCCTCATCGGCGTCACCAGCGAAGTGCAGCACGACACTTACCCGGTGCCCTTTGAGGGCAGCCGCCTGCCCATGCCCGGCGTCGAAGTCAACGCCAACGTCATCGACACCATCATCAGCGGGCAGTTCGTCAACCGCTGGCCGGCCTCGGCGGGGGCGCTGGCCGCGCTGGCGTTGGGGCTGTTGGCCTATCTCTTCAGCACCGCCAACCGCCCCCTGCTAGGTCTGGGCCTCACTGCGCTGGCGGGCCTCGGCTACGCCGCCGCGTGGGGCCTGGCCTTTGCCAACGCGCGCACCGAAATTTACCTCATCGCCCCCTTCGTCAGCCTCGTCCTCGGCTACGCCGTGCCCTCGGTCGAACGCGCCGCCCGCGAGGCCCTCGAAAAGCGCCGCGTCCGCGCCATCTTCGAGCGCTTCATCTCCCCCGAAATGGCCGACCAACTCATCGAGCGCGGCATCGAAGGCTCGCGCGGCCGGCGCGCCGAACTCACCATCCTCTTCTCCGACATTCGCGGCTTCACCACCATGTCCGAAAAAATGACCCCCGAGCAAGTCGTCGACATCCTCAACGAATACCTCGGCCTCATGACCGACGTCATCCTCAAACACGGCGGCACCATCGACAAATACGAAGGCGACCTCATCATGGCCTTCTTCAACGCCCCCCTCCCCCAGCCCGACCACGCCCTCCGCGCCGTGCGCGCCGCTATCGACATGCGGCAAGCCCTCGACCGCCTGCGCGACAAATGGGCCAGGGAAGCCGGCCCCACCCGG
Source organism: Chloroflexota bacterium (assembly GCA_016213135.1). GTDB lineage: Bacteria > Chloroflexota > Anaerolineae > Anaerolineales > VGOW01 > VGOW01. The sequence continues at coordinate 11,627 of JACRBQ010000127.1, forward strand.
TTTGAAATGGGCATCGGCATCAACACCGGTGAAGCCTTCGTGGGCCTGCTCGGCTCCGAAAAGCGCATCAACTACACCTGCATCGGCGACAGCGTCAACCTGGCCTCGCGCGTGCAAGACCTCACCAAAGACCTCAAGTGGCCGCTGCTCATCACCGAATACACCTACGAAAAAGTCAAAGCCGAATTCGACGCCGAGTTTGGCGAGGCCCGCCTCGTCAAAGGCAAAACACAGCCGGTGGGCATGTACAAAGTGCTGGGCAGCAAGGGCGCGCCCGAGTCCGAAAAAGTGCGCCCCCTGTTTGAATGAAGGAGAGTCACCCGTGAAACTGCCCCACCGCCCACGCCGCTTCCACCCGCGCGGCCAAAGAGCATCATCGTTGCAGCCGGGCACCCCCGCCTCACCCGTGTCATCCGTGGGCACCGGGTCCCCTGTCGCGCCGCCCTCTGCCTCCCCGGCCTCAACCGCTACCACCACCCGATGACCATCGCCCGCCGAATCGGCTACGCCCTCCTCGCCCTGCTGTGGCTCGTCGTCATGCTCACCCCGTGCCTGGCCATGGCGCTGGCCGCGCGCGGTGAACTCTCGTGGCAGCGCGGCCCCCACACCGCCGACCGCGTGTGGCTCGTCATGGAGCGCAACCAGCGCGGGCTGGGCTACTCCGCCGAGCGCATTGTGAGCGACCAGCGCCCCGCCGACGGCCCGGTGTGCGCGCGAACGTCGGTGCGCTACTTCCTGTGGGCCGGTTCTACCGCAGGGCAGAACACGGAATACTGCGAGTGCTACACCGCCGACGGCGGCTTAACCGGCAATTGTCCGTAAGCAACACAGCAATGTCACCACGATTGTCGAAACATTCCAGAAGCTCGGCTCCATTTGCCCAACAGGAACCACACCGTTGAGAATCATCCGCTTTGATGCTGAAGTCGGCAAGGGAATTGATAGATATGGGAGCGCCAATGTCAGCCGCTCGAGAATCGCTCAACTCATCGCGGATGCGGACATCAGCTGCATGCACTTCAACCCCCAGGGAGTGATCGGCTTTCATCAAGCAGTCACACCTCAACTGTTATTGGTCGTGGCCGGCTCAGGTTGGGCGCGCGGCGATTCCAATGAACGCGTCCCTGTCTCGGCAGGCCAGGCCGCTCTTTGGGATAAGGACGAGTGGCATGAGTCAGGCTCAGAATCGGGGATGACGGCAATCGTTATCGAAGGCGCGTCGGTAAATCTGCCGGAGTCTGCATCTACAATGTCCGGGTAATCACAATGGCAGCACAACCGTCGCTGAATTCGACCGATCCGCATCGCCGGTATTCGCCGGCAGCCACCATGCGGCAGTTGCCAATCTCCCCCCTCCCCGCTACAATTCGTCCCCTCACCCCCACACATCCACACTCCCATACTCATCCACCGGAGACCCTATGCCCAATCCCAAACCCAAACTCGAAGGCGAAGTCTATTACCCGTCCGAGGCAGTGAAAGCGCAAGCCAACGTGCCCGACTGGGAGGCGATGGCTGAACACGCGCGCCATGACCTGCAAGGGTTCTGGGCCGAGCGCGCCGAAGAACTGGAGTGGTTTCAAAAGTGGGATAAAGTCCTCGACGACTCCAACAAACCGTTCTTCAAATGGTTCGTCGGCGGCAAAACCAACATTGTTCACAACGCCATCGACCGCCACCTCAACACGGCTCGCAAGAACAAACTGGCCCTCATTTGGGAAAGCGAAAAGGGCGATCAGCAGCGCACCTTCTCCTATTTCTCCCTCAACCGTGAAGTCTCGCGCTTCGCCAACATCATCAAAGCCATGGGTGTGCAAAAAGGCGACCGCGTCACTATCTACCTGCCCCGCATCCCCGAAATCTCTTTTGCCATGCTGGCTTGCGCCAAAATCGGCGCGGTGCACTCGGTGGTGTTCGCCGGGTTCTCGGTGGATGCGCTGCAAGGCCGCATCGAAGACAGCCAATCCAAACTCGTCATCACCGCCGACGGCAGTTACCAGAACGGCAAAGTGGTGGAACTGAAGCGCACGGTGGACGAGGCGCTCAAGAAGTGCCCGTCGGTCGAAAACGTCATCGTCGTCCGCCGCGTGGGACACGACGTGCCCATGGAAGCCAGCCGCGACCACTGGTATCACGACATGTGCGCCCTGCCCATTGCCAACGGCAAATGCGCCACCGAAGTGCTCGACGCCGAAGACCCGCTCTACATCCTGTATACCTCCGGCTCCACCGGCAAGCCCAAGGCCATTTTGCACACCCACGGCGGATACATGGTGGGCACGTACACCACCCTCAAGTATGTGTTTGATCTCAAAGACGACGACCGCTGGTGGTGCGCCGCCGATCCCGGTTGGGTGACCGGTCACTCGTATATCGTTTACGCGCCGCTGATTCTCGGCGCGACCTCGTTCATGTTCGAAGGCGGCCCGGCGTATCCGTATCCGAACCGTTGGTGGCAGTGCATCGAGCGCTACGGCATCACCGTGTTTTACACCGCGCCCACCGCCATTCGCGGCCTCATGCGCTTTGGCGAAGCGTGGCCCGCCAAGCACGATCTCTCCTCCCTGCGGCTGCTCGGCACCGTGGGTGAACCCATCAACCCCGAAGCGTGGCGCTGGTATTACCGCGTCATCGGCAAGAACCAATGCCCCATCATGGACACCTGGTGGCAAACCGAAACCGGCATGTTTATGATTACGCCGACTCCCACCGTGCCGCTCAAACCCGGCTCGGCCACCCGGCCCTTCTTCGGTCTGGAGGCGGAAATTTTGGACGACGCGGGGAACGCGGTTGCCGACGGTGAAGAGGGCTACCTCGTGCTAAAGAATCCGTGGCCGGCCATGCTGCGCACTATCTACGGCGACGACGAGCGTTACGTGAGCCAATACTGGAGCAAATATCCCGGCAAATACCTGGCCGGCGACTCGGCCCGGCGCGACAAAGACGGCTACTTCTGGATCATTGGCCGCGTGGACGACGTGATCAAAGTGAGCGGGCACCGGCTCGGCACGGCAGAGGTCGAATCGGCGCTGGTGAGCCACCCGGCGGTGGCCGAGGCCGCCGCCATCGGGCTGCCGCACGAGGTCAAAGGCACGGCCATCCATTGCTTTTGTATTCTGCGCTCCGGCTTTGCCCCGTCGGAGGCGCTGGCGGAGGAACTGCGCCAGCACGTGGCTAAACACATGGGCCCCATTGCCCGCCCCGAAGACGTGAAGTTTACCGACAAGCTGCCCAAAACCCGCAGCGGCAAGATTATGCGCCGGGTGCTCAAGGCCCGCGCTCAGGGTCTGCCCGAAGGAGACATCAGCACGCTTGAAGAATAATGCGGAATGCGGAACGATGAATGATGAATGAACTCCACTGTCCGCAATGCCGCACGCCGCTCAACCACGGCGCTCGCTACTGCTCCGGTTGCGGCGTGGACGTGGCGGTGGTGACATTGCTGCTGGAACACGCCTCCACCGGCCTGGAACCCGCCACTCCCTACGTGGCCGACATCCTCGTCCCGCGCCTCGGCGAGTTCCTCGTGCGCCGCGGCTTCCTCACCGAGGAGCAACTGCAAACGGCCCTGGCCCACCAGCGTCAGAACACAGAGCAGGGTCAACAGCAGATGTTCGGCCAGTCGCTGCTGGAACTCAAGCTCATCTCGCGCGAGCAGCTCGACAACGCCATCATGGCTCAGGTGCTCGAACTGCAAGCCGCGCTGCAAACCAGCAACCGCCAACTCGAAAAGCGCGTCGCCGACCGCACCGCCGAGTTGGAGCGCGCCCTGGCCAAAGTCAACGAGGTCAACCAGCTCAAAACCGATTTCGTCTCAAATATCTCGCACGAACTGCGTACGCCACTGGCCCAGATCAAAGGCTACGTCCTGCTGCTCAACGACGGCACCCTCGGCGACCTCGACCCGGATCAGACCACTGCCGTCGCCGCTTCGGCGGCCGCCATCGAACGGCTGGAGCGGCTCATCGAAGACCTGATCCGCTTTGCCAGCGCCGCCCGCGACGAATTGATCGTCACGGTCGGCGATTTCTGTCTTTCGGACCTCGTGCCCTCCACTCTCACGCGTTCTGCGCCCAAAGCCATCAAGAGCAACATCTCGCTCGAAAGCCGCCTGCCCAATGAGCCGGTTTTTGCGCGAGGCGATTCGGAAAAACTGAGTTGGGTGTTGTTTCAGTTAGTGGACAACGCAATCAAATTCACGCCCAACGGCGGGCACGTCACCGTGTCGGTCACCCCCATGCCGGAACGGGCTGCGGTGGCCGTATCGGTGACCGACACCGGCATCGGCATCCCCGCCGACCGCACGAGCGAGCTTTTTCAACCGTTCCATCAATTGGACGGCTCAGCCACCCGGCGCTACGGAGGCACCGGGCTGGGGTTGGCTCTCATCGAGCAAATCATTCGCGCCCACAAGACAGAAATCAAGGTGCAAAGCCAGGTCGGCCGCGGCAGCACGTTCTCCTTTGATCTGCCTCTCGGGCATTCATAGCCGGCCGGCAATGCGGAGCCTATCATGAGCATGGAATACGACGCCAAAGGGAAAGTTTTCACCCACATCGTCCACAAGAACGCCGTCTACGTCCGCATTCAGACAGTCACCCATCAGATCGCCGGCGAAATCTACCTCGCGCAAGATCAGCGCATCAAGGACGAACTGGAATTTGCGGAGAAATTCATAGCCGTCACTTCGGCGCGCGTGTTGGGGCCGGACGGCCAATTGGTGTACGAAGCGCCTTTCATCACCCTCAACCGCGATCAAATCGTCTGGCTCGCGATCGAGGAGCACCCCAGTTAGGTCATCCCTGCCATGTCGCTACGAAACCGGCTCACCCAGACCAACAAAGAGTCGCAGCCCCAGCCTGAGGCCGCTGCGCCCCCGCCGCCCCCGCAGCCCGCTGCCATCACGCCGCGCGCCGAACTCGCCCGCCCGCGCCCCGGCGACCTGTCCGAGGACGACTACAACCGCCTGAAGAAATGGCTGCTCGGCAAGGTGGCCGAGGGGCTGGACGAACACGCCGACCTCAAGCGCACTCCGACGACGATTCAAATGCTGCGTGACCGCTTCACCCTCGTGTACGGACAGGCCAAAGTCAGCTTGCCCGCCGATGCCGTCGAAGCCCTCTTCAGCGCAATCGTGGATGAAATCGTGGGCTTCGGCCCCATCGAAAAATTACTCAACGACCCCACGATCACCGAAGTGATGGTCAACGGCCCCAAACAGGTCTACATCGAGCGCGCCGGCAAGCTCCTCGTATCCGACGTGTCCTTTGAGGACGACGATCACGTGATGCGCATCGTGGATCGCATCCTGTGGCCGCTGGGTCGCCGCGTCGATCGCAAGCTGCCCATGGCCGATGCCCGCCTGCCCGATGGCAGCCGCGTCAACGTCATTATCCCGCCCAGCGCCATCGACGGCCCGGTGGTCACGATCCGCAAGTTCTCCGCCAAAAAGCTCACTGTCGAAGACCTCATTGCCTTCGGCACGATGACCTCCCAGATCGCCGACTTCCTGCGCGCCTGCGTCGTCTCGCGGCTCAACATCGTCGTCTCCGGCGGCACCGGCTCCGGCAAAACCACCCTGCTCAATGTCCTCTCCGGCATGATCCCTGAAGACGAACGGGTAATCACGTTGGAAGACTCTGCCGAACTGCAATTGGGGCAGCCGCACGTGGTGCGGCTGGAGGCCCGCCCGGCCGACCCTGACGGCACCGGGGCCGTGACCATCCGCGATCTGGTGAAGAACTCGCTCCGTATGCGCCCGGAGCGCATCGTGGTCGGCGAAATCCGCGGCGGCGAAGCCATTGATATGCTGCAGGCCATGAACACCGGCCACGACGGATCGTTGACCACCCTGCACGCCAACAGCCCGCGCGAAGCCATTGGCCGCATTGAAACCATGTCGCTCATGGGCGGGCTGGAAATCCCGCTCAAAGTCATCCGCGAGCAAATTGCCAAAGCGGTGGACCTCATTGTGCAGCAGGCTCGCCTCAACGACGGCTCGCGCAAAATCACCTACGTCACCGAGGTGAGCGGCATGGAAGGCGAGTCGGTGGTGACGCAGGATATTTTTAAGTACGACGAAACTCTGGGCGCCAATGGCAAGCCGCTTGGCATGAAGCCCACCGGTTTGCGGCCCTTCTTCACCCCGCGGCTCGAATCCCACGGCTTCAAACTGCCGCCCGAAATCTTTGGCGCCTCGGCCGGCGATATGCTTCTGCACAACCGCCGCCGCTAGCGGTTCGCGGCCCCATGCTATAATCTTTCGAAGATGCTACCCTCGCGGAGTTTCAATGGCTGACAAAAAATCTCTGGCTCTACGCGCCAAAATCATCGGCGTCCTGCTGCGCGATGCGCGGCTGGCGGCAGGCAAGAACCTCAAAGAATGCGGGGCCGTTTTGGGCCTCGGCTCGGGCGCTTATTCGGCCTACGAGCTTGGCAAAAAAGCCCTGGCCCTGCCGGAGCTGGAGTTGCTGGCTTATTACCTCGACACGCCGCTCACGCATTTTTGGAGCGACGACATCAAAAGCGAAAAGGCCGAGCGGGCCAGCGAGGTGAACACGGCGGAATTGATCAAACTGCGGCAGCGCATCATCGGCGCAGAATTGCGGCAGGCGCGGCAGGCCAAGGGCTTGTCGCAAAAAGAACTTGCCAGCGCGGTGGGAGTGCCTCCCGGTCGGATCAAGGCTTACGAGTTCGGCAAGCATCCCATCCCCATCCCCGAACTGGAAACCATGAGCTGGCTGCTCGGCCTCACCGTTGACAATTTTTTTGAAAAGCAGGGGCCGGTGGGCGAATGGGACACCCGGCGCCGGGCCTTTGAAAACTTCCAGCGCCTCCCGCCCGAGATGCAGGAGTTTATCGGGCAGCCAGCCAACGAATCATTCCTGCGCATTGCCATGCACCTCTCGGCATTGTCCACCGCCAAACTGCGCGCCCTCGCTGAAGGCTTGCTCGACATCACCTATTGATGGACGCCGCCGATCTGCACAACCAGGCCCTCGCCCAATACCAAAAAGCTCAACACGCTCAGGCCGGCGCGCTGTTTCTGCAAGCGGCCGAGGCCTATCGCGACGAGAACCGGCCCGCGCTCGCCGCCGAAATGCAGAACAACTACGGCGTGGCCTGCCGCGCTCAAAAAGACTACGCCGCCGCGCTGTCCGCCATCGAGGCGGCCATCAGTCAATTGCGCGCCCTCGACGACGCCCGCCGCCTGGCGCACGCCCTCGGCAACCTGGGCAGCGTGCTGCTCGAAACCGGTGCCCTCTCCCCGGCCGCCGAGGCCCTCAACGAATCGCTTTCCCTGCTCGACCCGCAAACGGAAAAAGCCGCCCGCTCCGAAGTGCTGCGCGTGCTCGGAGAGGTGCGGCTAAAGCAGGGCAAGTATTTGGAAGGGATGGCCGATTTTGACGCCGGTCTGCGCGACGCCGAAAAGCTCAGCCCGCAGCAGCGGTGGCTGAAGCAATTGCTCGACCGGCCGCTGAAAATGCTTGGAAGAAAGTAGCGCCGCGACGCCGCCAGGGCAAGTGCGGCATGGCCGCTCACCCGGCGAGCGCAACCGCCGCCACCCAACCCCCACAGATCAGGCTAACTCATCCCACAACGGCTCGGGCATGCCGCGCTGCTTATTTTCGTAGCGGGCCATGTCGAACAGCAAGTCCGAGAGCCGATTGAGGTAAGCGGCCACGAACGGCCCCACGGCTTCCATGCGCGAGAGCGCAATCACCTCGCGCTCCGCAGTGCGGCAGGCGGTGCGGGCCACGTGCAAATGCGCCGCGCCCACCGCGCCGCCGGGCAGCACAAAATTTTCCAGCGGGCCGACCTCGGCGTTCAATTCATCAATAAGGTCTTCAAGCCGCTCGACATGCCGGGCTTCGATGAGCGGCGCTTTGAATTCGGCTTTGTCTTCTTCGAGGAAGCACAGGTCGGAGCCGAGGTGGAATAGTTCGTTTTGAATAATGGGCAACGCCTCGGCCAGGCGGGGGCTGAGGCCGTGCGCCAGCGCCACGCCAATTTGCGAGTTCAATTCGTCCACCAGTCCAATGGCGTTCACACGGAGCGAATCTTTGGGCACACGTTGGCCGCCGCCGAGGCCGGTCGTGCCGTCGTCGCCTTTGCGAGTGTAGAGTTTAGTTAATCTCGGCATAAGTGACTCCAATCAAACGACAAGCGTCACATTTCACG
>JACRBQ010000126.1 GCA_016213135.1 Chloroflexota bacterium
AAAGACACGACCAACTGGAAGAATGCCACGTTCAACCACAGCAACATCGGCGGGCAGGACTGTTCGGCCTGCCACAACCCACCGGCCAACCACTACAGCGGGGCGTGCAGTTCGTGCCACAAAGACACGACCAACTGGAAGAACGCCACATTCAATCACAGCAACATCGGCGGGCAGGACTGCTCGGCGTGCCACAACCCACCGGCCAACCACTACGGCGGGGCGTGCAACTCGTGCCACAAAGACACGTCCAATTGGGGCAATGCCGGGTTCAACCATGACAACATTGGCGGCCAGGATTGCTCGGCCTGCCACACGCCGCCAGCCAACCACTACGGCGGGGCCTGCAACTCGTGCCACAAAGACACGTCCAATTGGGGCAATGCCGGGTTCAACCATGACAACATTGGCGGCCAGGATTGCTCGGCCTGCCACACGCCGCCTGGCAACCACTATGGCACCCCGTGCGACTCGTGCCACAAAGACACCGGCAACTGGGGCAACGTGGCCTTCAGGCATCCGTGGTTCGACATCCATCACGAGGACACCAACGGGGACTGCGCCAACTGTCACCCCGGCGGCGACTACTCCCAAACCGACTGCGTCACCTGTCACGCGCAAAACGGAGACAGCGCTATCAGTGACAAGGGCCTCTGGTTGGGGCCGCCTTCACGCTAAGCCCCTCCCCATTCGGCTGACATTCCCCGGCCACCGGCGCTCCCGGTGGCCGGGTTCGTTACCGGCGCCGTGTCCGCGCTATAATCCCCCGTGTGAAACTCAAACTCTGGATTCTTGCTTTGCTGGCGGCCGCGTGCGCCTCCGCTCCACCCGGCTCGCCGGCCCCAGCCGAACCGGCGCTCGTATTCATCACCAGCACGCCCGCGCCCGCCGGAACCGCCACTGAGGAGGCGCTGCCGTTCCGGGATTTGTCCACGGTGACGCCGACGCCCACGGCCACCGAGGCGCCCCCCACCGCTACGGCAGCGATCCCCACGGCCACTGGTCTGCCCGTGGCGGCGACTCAGCCTCCCAAACAGTCTTCTGCGCCCCAGCCCACCCAGCCTCCCGCCATTCCCCTCTCGCCCGTCACCGACGCGTCCAGCGCCGAGCAAGCGGTGGTCGATCTTTCCAATGCGCAGCGGGCGCAATACGGTTTGCCGCCGCTGGCGCGCGACGAGACCCTTATGACCATTGCCCATGGCCGATCGGCGGATATGGTGGCTCGCGGCTACTTCGATCATTACGATCCGGTGACCGGAGCGCCGTTGGGCAAAAACGCAGTGCTGGGCGCAGGCTTTGGCCGCGCGGGAGAAAATATCTATTGGAGCAGCGCCGCGCTGGCCAACCTGCCTGCGCAAGCTGTGACATGGTTCATGAACGACGCGCCGCACCGGGACAATATTCTCAATACTGGCTATACTGCCCTGGGCGTAGGCATTGTGTGGAACGGAGTGGGGGGCTGGGTACTCACGCAGGATTTTGGGGGGCCATAATTCATCATGACCAACAAAGAACTTGCCGACACGTTTGCCGCGATTGCCAGCCTGCTCGAAATCAAAGGCGAGGTGATCTACAAGATTCTGGCATACCGCCGCGCCGCCGAGACGCTGGCCGAGTATGGCCGCGACGTGACGGAGGTGTGGCGCGAGGGCGGCCCCAAAGGCCTGCGCGAGATCCCCGGCGTGGGCGAGGCCATTTCGGAGAAGATTGACGAGTTGCTGCGCACAGGGAAGCTGGGCTTTTTGGAAAGGCTCAAGACCGAAGTGCCGTACTCGCTCATCGATCTGCTGAAGGTTCCCGGCGTCGGCCCCAAAAAAGTGGCGATGTTTTGGAAGCAGCGCGACGTGACCACGCTGGATGAACTGAAGGCCGCGGCCCTGGCCGGCAAACTGCGCGACCTGCCGGGCATGGCCGAGAAGTCGGAAGCGAAGATTCTGGAAGGCATCGAGTCGCTGTCGCGCCGAAGCGGCCGCACGCCGCTGGGGCAGGCGCTGCCCGTGGCCCGCGAAATGCTGGCCTTGTTGCGCGGCGTCAAAGGGGTAGTGGCCGCCGAAACCGCCGGCAGCTTGCGGCGGATGAAATCCACCGTGGGCGACATCGATCTGCTCGTGGCCTCGGCGGACGCGGAGCCGGTGATGCGGGCGTTTGTGTCGCAGCCCACCGTGGCCCGTGTACTGGGGCAGGGGGCAGTCAAATCGTCGGTGGAGTTCAACAACGGGCTGCGGGCGCAACTGTGGGTGCATCCGCCGGAACGGTTCGGCACGGCGTTGCAATATGCCACCGGCTCCAAAGAGCACAACGTGCGTTTGCGCGAGCGCGCGCTGTCCAAAAACCTTTCGCTTTCGGAGCATGCGCTCACGAAAAACAACGGCAAGGAAATTCTGTGCGCCACCGAGGAGGAAGTGTACGCCGCGCTCGGCCTGCCGTACATTCCGCCGGAGTTGCGCGAGGATCGGGGCGAAGTGCAAGCCGCGCTCAAGGGCGAGTTGCCCAAACTTATCGAGGTGGCTGATGTGCGCGCCGACTTGCACTCGCATTCCACGTGGAGTGACGGCCGGGCTTCCATCCGTGGGATGGCCGAGGCGGCGCGGGCGCGCGGCCTGCGGGTGCTGGCGGTGACAGACCATTCGCAAAGCCTGGGCGTGACCGGCGGGTTGACGCCGGAGCGGCTGCGCGAGCAGCGGCGTGAGATTGACAAAGTCCAGCGTCAATTGGGCGATTCGATCTTGTTGTTGCAAGGGGCGGAGGTGGAGATTAAAGCCGACGGCCAACTGGACTATGACGATGTGGTGCTGGCCTCGCTGGATATTGTGGTGGCCTCGCTACACACCAGCCTGCGCCAGCCGCGCGACAAAGTGACGGCTCGCCTAATCCACGCCATCCGCAACCCCCACGTAGACATCATCGGCCACCCTACCGGGCAGCTCATCCCCGAGCGCGAGGGGGCCGATTTGGACATGGATGTGGTGCTGGCTGCGGCGGCCGAGAGCGGCGTGGCGCTGGAAATCAACGCGCATCCTATGCGGTTGGATTTGGACGATGTATACTCTCGGCGTGCGGCGCAGATGGGCATACCGTTGGCCATCAACACCGATGCGCACCACCCGGCTGACTTTGCGTTTTTGGATTACGGCGTGGCGGTGGCCCGGCGGGGCTGGGTGACGGCGTCACAGGTGATCAACAGTTGGCCCACCGACCGGCTGCGCGGTTGGCTGGCCGGGCGTGGACAGGGGCGGCCCACAGCCACCGAAGCGCCCATGGCGGCAGAGGCGCCCCGGCGCACGTCGGCCACATCGAAGAAAAAATCGGCCGCGAAGAAAAATGCGGTCATCCGCAAGAAAACAACAGTGAAGCAAAGGAAATCGCGCTAACGATGGATGCAGCTCAGGTAGTTCGCAAGGCATTTGATGGGCTGGACGAGGCCGAGGTGAAGGCGCTGGTAGCAACGGGCGAGGAGTGCGCGCACGAGGCGGGGACGGTGCTTTGTCACGAAGGCCGTTTGGAGTACGTGTTCTACATCGTGCTCGAAGGCACGGTGGCTATTACGCAACGGTTCAGCGATGGCGGCACACGGCATCTGGCTATTCGCGGGGCGGGCGAGTTTTTCGGCGAGATGGCGCTCATTGAGAAGAAGCCCCGCGCGGCGTCGGTGGTGACCACCACGAAGACCACGGTGCTCGAGATTTCCGACGAGCATTTTACCCAGTTGTTGAGCAAAAGCCCCACGGTGGCCATCACCATCCTGCGGAGCATCACGGCCACCCTGCGCCATTCCGACCAGGCCTCCATTGTCGATCTCTCGCGCAAAAATGCGGAACTGGCGAAGGCTTATGGCGAATTGAAGGCAGCGCAGGCGGAGTTGGTGGCGAAGGAGAAGCTGGAGCACGAGTTGGAAATCGCCGCCACGCTCCAGCAGAACTTGTTGCCCAGCAGGTTCCCCGATGTGCCGGGCTGGTCGTTTGCCGGGCGCAATGTTCCGGCTCGAACCATTGGCGGCGATCTCTTTGACGTGCTGCAGGTCGACGACGATCACGTCGGGTTGCTCATGGCCGACGTGTCAGATAAGTCTATTCACGCCGCGCTTTTCATGGCCGTGACGCGCAGCCTGTTCCTGCCCGAGTCGTGCCGCAGCCTTTCGCCGCGGGCGGTGGCCCTCGCCGTGCACCACTGGCTGTTGGAGGTGTCATCGGATGCGAATATGTTCGTCACGGCGTTCTACGGCGTGCTCAACCCGGGCACGGGGCAACTGCGTTACGTGCGCGCCGGGCAGGATCGCCCGCTGTGGATTCGGCGCGGCCAGGAGGCCTTCACTCAGTTGGATGCCGAGGGGCGCTTTTTGGGAATGCTGGAGGAGCTTGATCTGGAAGAGCGCGAGGTGACTCTCTCGCCGGGCGATGTGCTGCTCCTGTACAGCGATGGCGTGCCCGATGCGGTGAACGCCGAGAAAGTGAACTACGGCTTGGAGCGCCTGGCCCGGCTGCTCGATGCCCGGCGCGGCGACACGGCGCAGGGAATCTGCGACTCCGTTTTCAAGGACGTGTTCGACTTTCGCGGCGAGGCCGAGGCGTTTGACGATATTACCGTGCTGGTGGCCAAGGCTGATGATTGATCCTGCTCAGCCGAGGGCGCCGCGCCGCGAAGCCTCGGTGCCGTTGTGGGCGCTGGCCGCCGTGGCCGCCGTGTTTGCCGTAAGCTGCTTTTCGGTGTGGGCGTTTGTGGCGGTGACGCGGCCCACGGCGCCTCCTGCAACCGCGTCGGCGGTATTTGTGATTGTCGCCGACAAGGCGACGCCCACCCTCGACGCGCTGGTGGCCACGCTCACCGTGGCGGCGCCCGATGCGGCCACTCCCACCGTGCCGCCCAACGTCAACCCCGGCCTCATCAACCTGGGCAGTTACGTGCAAGTGGTGCGCACAGAGGGCGACCCGTTGAAATTGCGCGCGGGGCCGACTCTCAATGCCACCGTGAACTATCTCGCCGTGCCCAATGAAGTGTTCAAGGTGACCAACGGCCCCACCATTGCCGACGGCTTCACCTGGTGGTATCTGGTTGACCCCGCCGACGAAACGCGCAACGGCTGGGCCGTGGAAAACTATTTGGCCGTGACGACCGGGCCGTGACGCCTGAAACTCAAAACTCAAAACTCAAAACTCTATGCGCCCAACTGCCATCCAAATCAGCAAATCGCGCCGCGTGCTAGTTATCCCCTGGGACGACGGCCATCTGAGTGAGTATCCGTTCGACGGGTTGCGCGCGGCCTGCCCGTGCGTTACCTGCCGCGGCGGGCACGAAGCCATGGGTGCGCCGCCCGATCCCAACGTATTCGCTCTGGCTCCGCAGCAAACCTACGAACTGGCCGGGGCCGACCTTGTGGGCAACTATGCCCTTCAACCGCTGTGGGAGGATGGGCATCATTACGGCCTATACACGTGGGACTATTTGCGCGGCCTGTGCCCGTGCGCCGAATGCCGCGCCAGGCGCGGCGGCCGGCCTACCGGCGCGGGGTGATCTCTCCCGCCATAAGCAAAACGCCCCCCGGCAACAAATGCCGAGAGGCATCTTCTCAAAATTGTGGGGGCGAACCTGTGTGTTCGCCCTGGGCAGACACACGGGTCTGCCCCACCCCCATCTACTGAGATGATGACCGAGAGGCGTTTTGCTTGTCTGCGTTACTTGGCCTGGACTTTGATGGTCTTGGGCTTTACCGCCTCGGCCTTGGGCAGGGTGAGCGTGAGCAGGCCGTTGTCGAAGTGAGCCTCGGCCTTGTCCGGCTCCACCGGCACGTTGAGCAGCAGGGTGCGGCTGTAGCGGCCGTGCGGGCGCTCGGCAAAGGAGTAGTCCACATCCTCCAGCCGGCCGGGCAGTTCGGCGCTGATGCGCAGGGTGTCGCCCTCAATGTTGATCTCGACCAATTCCGGCTTGACGCCGGGCAGCGCGGCTTGCACGACAATTTCATTGCCGTTGGCATATGCGTCGATGGGCAGGCGATGCTCCAGGTTGCCGTTGGCGGCGGGCTGGAACGATTCGTCGAACATGCGCTCCATCAGATCGCGCACGGTGAGAAAATCGCGGGTGGGGTTGAAGCGAACGAGAGTAGACATGGAAAGCCTCCTTGGGTGTTTGGGGTGAATACTGTTTACGCCGGTTAATTTACCAGCACCCCGTAAGAAGGCCGCTAGAGCAAGGTTGGAGAATTGTTAATCGAGCGGTCAGGCTGTGTCGTCCCTCCGGCCAGGCTATGTTCTGTAATCTACGAACCGGTAGCCCACGCCGCGCTCGGTGAGAATGTACTTCGGGTGCGCGGGGTCCAACTCCAGTTTTTGCCGCAGGTAGTTGATGTACAGCCGCAGGTAGTGCGTCTCATCGCGGTATTCATAGCCCCACACTTTGGCCATGAGTTGATCGTGAGGCACCACCCAGCCGGCGTTGCTGACCAGATGGTACAGCAGCCGGAATTCGGTGGGCCGCAGTTTGACTTGCTTAGCGTCCACAAAAATCTCGCGGCGGTCGAAGTCGATTTGCAGGCGGTCGTCCACTTTGATGGCCGCTTTTTGGGCCGGGGCGGGAGACTCGGTGCGGCGCAGCACCGCCCTGACGCGGCTGACGAGTTCGCGCGGGCTGAAGGGTTTGGTCACGTAATCGTCTGCGCCCAATTCCAACCCGCGCACGCGGTCGTCCTCCTCGGCGCGGGCGGTGAGCATGATCACCGGCACGCTCGAGAACTCGCGCAGGGCGCGCAGAGTCTCAAAACCGTCAAGCTCCGGCATCATGACGTCGAGGATGACCAGATCGGGCAGGGTGTCGCGCACCTGTTGCAGCGCGCGCACGCCGTCGTCGGCTTCAAAGACGGTATAGCCTTCCAGTTCAAGATTCATGCGGATGAAACGGATCATCCGCGGCTCGTCGTCTACGACCAGGATGCGGTGAGTTTCGCGGGGTTCGGGCATGGGAGGTCAGGGAGCGGCAGGCGGTTACGCGGGCCTCGGCGGGACTCTCACTCGCGCACGTGGGTGATTACTTTTTCTTCATCCTCCGCCGGCATGACTTCGATAAAGTTCATGCGCGACATGGGCCAGATGACGGTCGTGACGTTGGCGAGCAAATAGAGCAAATCCTTGCCGTCGCGACGGCGCGGGTTTTTGCAGATGATGGTCACGTCGGCGGGCGAGGGCAGAGCCTCAATCTCGGTCAGCACCGGGTCTTCGTTGTTGATGTGCAGCAAGACGGTAATCGCCATAAAAGAGTCCTCCCGAGAGGCAGTGGATAGGCCGCGATTCTAGTCGGCGAGGAAGTAGATGTTCATCGCCAGTTTGCCCAACCGGATCTCGTCGCCATCGCGCAGCCGGAAAGGCTCGTTGGCCGTAAGGGTAATGCCGTTGACGCCGGTGCCGTTGGCGCTGCCCAGGTCGACGATGAGCAAGCCGCGCTCGTCGCGGCGCACAACGGCGTGACGGCGCGAGACACCCTGCTTTTGTCCATTGTAGGCGCTCAAGTCCAGGTCGGGGACGATGTTGTGTTTTGGATCGCGGCGTCCCAGCAGGTACTCGGTCTTGCCCTCCAAACGTATCTGATCGGTTGTGCCGTGGACGCGGAAGGCAATCTTGCCTTTGCTCAATGTCGTTCGTCCGGGCACAATGACGGTGTGTTGCTCAATCTCCCGCAGCGTCTTGCTATCCAGGTTGGCGGTCGAGTCGGCGGCGGGGTCGTCCCACAAACGCGCGCCGCATTCACTGCAAAACAATGTGCCCTCGTACTCGACGTGGCTGCATTTGGGGCAGGTGATCATCGTGTATCCCGGGGCGCGGCAATGAGCGCCCGTGTGCCATATTTGATGCGTTTACGACCCTCGGCAGATACTTGCTGGGTGTTGCCCACCCGGTCGATCTCGCGCATGACCACGCCGGCAAGCTCCGGCTCGTTTCCCGCCAGCAGCTTGCTGGCCACCCGCTCAAGCCGCCGGGTCGCCATGGCTACGTCGCCGCCCTCGATCGCGGCCCACGCCTTCTCCTGCAAATGATAGAGCGTCACCTTATCCAACGCCTGGATAATAGCTAAGGGCGGAACCGCTGCGGGCTTGTCGGCCACGGGCAGTTGAAGGTCGGCCTGCCACCGCTCGTTCGTGCTGCCCACGCTCAGCACATCGCTGATGGCCGAGAGCCGCGCCACATTGTGGATTCCGACGCCCGCTTTCTCCACCAGAAATTCGAGAAGGACGGATACCGTGTCCCCGTGCCGCAGGTTGCCCAGCCTTAGCGGCTGCATAGCCGGCAGAAGGGGCCCCGGGTTCGGGGCCACCCGAAAGGCCGAGCGGAGTTCGATCCCCGGATCGCATGTGACCTGCAGGCGAAGATGCTGCGCCATCGTGTTGCCCAGGCGGTGAAGCTGGTCGGCCAATTGTTTTTTGACGGCCGGCGGCGATCCAATGTAATTGCTCTCGCCCCCGGTGGCGGCGGCCAGCCGGTCGAGGAATTCGTCGTTCCATTCGTCGCCGATGCCCAGCCCACTGATGGTAATGCCGTCCCTTTCGGCCAGCGTGGCCAGCAGCAGGCAGTCATCCTCGTCGCCATAGGTGCGGCCATCGGTTAACAACACAAGCTGGTTCACGGCTCTGCCGTTGAAACTGTTTTGCAGCTCCTGCAACCCGGCCGTCAGCCCCTGCAAAATCTCCGTGCCGCCGCCGGCGGAAATGGTGCTCACCCGGCTCACGGCAGCCGATTTGTTGCGGCTCTGTTGCGCCGATAGGATGACCTCGGCGCGATCGCTGAAGGCCACCACCGAGAATTGGTCGTTCGGTTTCAACCCTTCAATCAATTGAGCCGCCGCGGCCTTTACCTGATCCAGCCGGGGGCCTTGCATGGAGGTGGAACGATCGATGACCAGGCAGACGTTAAGCGGCGGGGCGGGAAACACCGCCGGGGCGGTGGCCGAAATGTTGACCAGATAGTAAACCGCTTGCGGCTCATCCACCGGGCGCAGGTGCTCGCGGCTGCCGGTGGTCGCGAGGGTCACCACAATGGTTTCGGGGGCTGCCCCGGCATCATAATCCGCCCTTTGGCGCGCATCCGATAAAACGTCGTGAGCGTGGGCGACCAGTTTGAACTCCTCGGAGGCGGAGGGGTCCGGGTTGGTGTCGGGGTGAAATCGCCGAGCCGCCTGCCGGAATGCCAACTGGATATCTTCCGGCGACGCGGTTCGAGCAACGCCCAGGCAGGTGTACAAGTCAGGCGAGGAGGTCATGGGTGCAATGAATGTCCAGTTGGATGAGGCCGGTCCAACTCGCTGGCTCTAGGGCGTGGGCGGGTTGTACTCCACCAGCACGGCGGTGATGTTGTCGTGGCCGCCGCCCTGGTTGGCCGCATCCACCAGCCGGTTGCAGGCGGTTTGCAGGTTGGGCGAAGAGTACACAATCTCCAGAATCTTGGCGTCGCTCACCAATCCCCACATGCCGTCCGAGCACATCATGATCTTCATTCCCGGCGACAGGCGGTGCGAGTGCACGTCGACCTCCAGGCCTTCGCCCTGGCCGATGGCGCGATACAGAACGTTGCGCTGCGGGTGCACGGCCGCTTCGTCGGCTGAAAGCTGGCCCAGTTCCTGCAATCGCCGGACCAGCGAGTGATCGCGCGTGAGTTGCTCGATGCCGGTGGGGGCGATGATGTAGGCGCGGCTGTCGCCGACGTGGCCGATGATGACCTGATCGTCGATCACCAGCGCCACAGTGGCGGTGGTGCCGCCTTCGCCCACCGAGCTAATCACGGCCCGGTTGGCGGCGGCAATGGCCTCGCCCACTATCTCTTGCAGCGGCGGGCGAGATTCGCTGTCGTCTGGATTGACCGTGAGCAGGCTGAGGTAGACTTGCTTAATCATGTCGTGGGCCACGCTGCGAGCGGCCACGGCGCTCGCCCGTTCGCCCATGTTGTGCCCGCCCATCCCATCGGCCACGACGTACAGGCCAAAGGTGGGGATGCGTTCGTCGCCTTCAAACGTGCCGGTGACCGTCAACAATACATCCTCGTTGTGGTCGCGCACCATGCCCACGCTCTGAGCATGGGCCACGCGCAACGGCGCCGCGCCGCCGGCTGCCGGGGTCGGCGGTTCCGAGAATTGCAGGGGCGCAGTCGCCAGTTGCGACGTGCCCGCCAGAGTTGCGTCTAGCGGAGCCGTGGAGGCTCCTGCCGAAGTGCCGATGCCGAATAATCGCTTGAAGAAAGCTATCACGGTGTTGAGTCCTGAAAATGAGCCGAAACCATATGCCCTGCGTCGTTGAAGTCAAGCCGTCAACGCATAGAGCTTGTGATCGGTTGAGCCGATATATACCACATCATCCGCGATGGCAGGCGATGAAATCACCGCGCCGTCCGTCTTGAATTTCCAACGCAGCTTGCCGGTGACGATGTCTACACAATAGACAAAACCGTCCACCGACCCGAAGTACACGCCCGACTTGTACACCACCGGGCTGGAGGCTACCTGGTCGCCAGTGTCGAACTTCCACAGCAGTTTGCCCGAGCGCAAATCCAGCGAGTACAGGCTGCCGTCGGCCGAGCCGATGAAAGCCGCTTTGTCGGTGAGGGCCGGCGACGACACCACCGGCTTTTGGGTGCGGGTCTTCCACACCGCCCAACCGGTGTTGGCGTCCAATGCATACACGTTATAGTCGGTGCTGCCCACCACCACGATGCCGTTGCCCATGGCCGGGGAGGAGGTCATAGCCCGTTTGCTGCGGAAGCGCCATTTGAGGCTGCCGGAAAAATCGAGGCAGAAAAACTCGCCGGACTCGCACCCGAAGAACACGCGGCTCTCTTTGTCTGAAAGAGCAGGCCGCGAGCGAATGGCGCCGCCGGCCTCGTAGCGCCACACGGCGCGCCCGTTTTGCGTGTTCACCGCATGGAGGTGGGCGTCATCCGAGCCGACGAACACATGCCCCTGCGCCGCCCGGGCCGTGCTGCGGATGCTGCCGCCCGTTGTATATTGCCACACCTGCCGGCCCGTTTCCGTGGTGAGCGCATACAGTTTGCCGTCCTCGGCGCCGATGTAAATGTGCGGGCTTTCGTAGATCGGCGAGGCGGCAAACCCGCCCTCGGCGGCGAACTTCCATACAAACTTGCCGCCATCTTTTGAAAGGGCGTACAAGTTGTGATCGTAAACGCCCAGATACACATTCTTGCCCACCGGAAGCGGCTGGCCGCGTATTTCATCTTCGCAGGCGAACTCCCACAGCGGCACCACCGTGTTGGCCGGCGCGCCGGCGGGCAATACGGCCGTGACCCCCACCGGGGCCGTGCTGATGGATACGCGAGCCGTCTTCAGTGAACTGCTGCGCATGGCGCTGAGCGCCGCTTTCATGGCAACCGCCGAACTGAAACGCTCGGCCGGCTCGTAGGCCAGCGCCGTGTTGATGATGATCTCCAGCTCGGGCGACACTGCCGGGTTGATGGTGCGGATGGGCCGCTCGCTGAATGAAAACGGCGGCTCTAATCGCGGATCGCGTTTGCTGAGCAAGTGATGCAGAGTCGCGCCCAGCGCGTACAGGTCGCCCGGAGGCCCGGCTTCACCGCGGTATTGTTCCGGCGGTGAGTAGCCCTCCGTGCCGATCATCGTCCCGCGCTGTCCGGCCTGAAATCCCCGGGCAATGCCGAAGTCAATCAACCGCACCTGCTTGCGCTCGTCAATCATCACGTTGGACGGCTTCATATCGCGGAACACAATCGGATCGGGCTGGTGCGAGTGCAGATAGGTGAGCACGTCGCACAATTGCAACGACCATTCCACCACCTGCGTTTCGGCCAAAAAGCCTTCCGTCTCGGCGAGCACGGCCTCGAGGTCTTTGCCGGCGATGTATTCCATCACCAGGTACGAGCGATCTTTGTGGCTGAACAGGTCGTAGATTTTCGGGATGGAAGGGTGGCTGAGGGTGGCGAGCAGATTTGCCTCGCGCTCAAAATTGCGGACGATCATTTCCCGCAGCGCCGGGTCCGGGGCCAGGTTCATCATTTCCTTGACGGCCACCAGTTTGGTGACGTTGGGAAAATGCAGATCGCGAGCCTGATAGACTGATCCCATGCCGCCGACCCCCAATACTCCCATGATGAGGTATCGGTTTTGCAGCGTTTGCCCCGAGGTCAGCGATCCCTCGACCCCGGGCAGGTTGGCGGTAATCCGGCGCGTGCGGAATTCAGTCATAAGCAGAACAAATTATAGCGGGGAGGCGAAGGCGGCGCAATTGGACAAAATCCGGGCTTCGCCTAGCAGCCATCCAGCTCCCACAGAATCACTTCCGGCGAACACAGGAACCGCACCCTCGGCGCGCCGCCGCCTTCGAGGCCAATGCCGCGCGTGACGTACAGGGTCAACCCGTCCACCTGCCGTCGCCCCGA
>JACRBQ010000128.1 GCA_016213135.1 Chloroflexota bacterium
GCGGCTATGCATCCAGTGATTGGGTCGTGCCCGGTGTGTGGCGGGGCGCTGGCGGTGACCCGGCTGCACTGCGGCGCCTGCGACACCACTATCGAGGGTCGGTTCACGGTGACGTGGCTGGACCGGTTGAAGCCCGAGCAGTTGGCGTTTGCCGAGACGTTCATTCGTTGCGAGGGCAAGCTAAACCGCATGGAAAAGGAAATGGGTTTGTCGTATCCGACGCTGCGCAGCCGGTTGAACGAACTCATTCGGGCGATGGGGTACGAGGTGGGGCAGGACGAGCCGGCGCCGACGGGCATGACTGAAGAAGAGCGCAGCAAAGTGCTGGACGATCTGGCGGCGGGGCGGGTGACCTCGGAAGAGGCCATGAAGCTGCTGCAAGGCGGGTGACGATGGAACAGTTGACTTTTGACGTGGGCGAGACGCCCGAAATTGCGGTGACGATTATCGGCGGCGATTTGCGTCTGGCGGGTTGGGAGCAATCGCAAGTGATGGTGGAGGCCGATGATTCTGGCAGCCTGCATGTTGAGCCGACGGCAACAGGGATGACGATGCGCGCCGCCGCCAATTGTGCCGTGCGCGTGCCGCGCCGCGCCAGCCTGACGATTGAGCGTGTGAGCGGCGATGCTCGCATCAAGTCAGTCGAAGGGGTCGTGGCGCTCGGTTCGCTGGGCGGTGATTTGATTCTGCGGCAAGTGGGCGCGGCTACGGCCGGCCAGGTGGGCGGCGATGTGAGCGCAAAAAAGGTGAGCGGTGCGTTGCGGATCGACGAGGCCGGCGGCGACGTGTCGGCGCGGGCGGTAGCGGGAGATGTGACCGTGGGCGAGGCCCGGGGCGATTTGTATCTGCGCGACGTGGGCGGCGGCATCCGGGCGCAGTCGCGCTCGGATGTGATTTTGCACGTAGCCTTTGCGCCGGGGCGCGAATACGTGGTGGAGGCGGCGGGCGACATGGCTTGCCGTGTGCCGGTCGACTCGTCCGTGCAATTTGCCGTGGAAGGCGGCGCGGATTTGAATGTGGAGGCGATGAATGCGCAGATAGCGGGCAGCGCCGGCAACAAGTCGGTGACTCTGGGAAACGGCGAGGCCAAAGTGCGGCTTAAGGTGGGGGGTGACACTTCCATCAGCAACCTGGCGGTCAGCCCCGACGACGTGGGCGACTTTGGCGGCCGGTTTGGCGAGGAGTTCGGAGTGATGGCCGAGCAACTGTCGGAGCAGATCGAGTCGCAGATTGAGCAGCAAATGTCGCAATTCGAACAGCAGTTGTCGGAGCGACTGTCGCGGTTGGGCGATGTGGCCGAGGTCGCTCGCCGTCGCGCCGAAGAGGCCCAGCGGCGGATCGAACGGCACGCCGAGGCCGCGCAGCGCCGGGCCGAAGCCGCCCAGCACCGCGCCGAGCGCGGCAAACGACCCCCGACGTCGGGCTGGATGTTTGAAGGCCCTCGCCCGCCGACGCCTCCCACGCCGCCGGCGCCGCCCCGCGCACCCAAGCCGCCATGGGGGCCTAAAGCGCCCGCCACCGACCCGGTGAGCGATGAGGAACGGATGTCTATTTTGCGAATGCTGGAACAGGGCAAGATCAACGTGGCTCAGGCCGAGAAGCTGCTAGCGGCGTTGGAAGGAAAAGGATAACTGCCATGCAAGGTGAAGTGCGAATTGATAAGCTGGTGAAGACGTACGAGACGCGCCAGCGCAAAGGGCTGATCAAATCCGAAATGAAACTGGTGGAGGCGCTCAAAGGCGTTTCCCTCAGCATCCGGCCGGGAGAGGTGTTCGGATTATTGGGGCCGAACGGAGCGGGCAAGACCACGCTGATCAAATGTCTCACCACACTGCTGCTGCCCACCTCGGGCGAGGCGTGGATCAACGGCTACCGGCTGACGAAAGACGACAACGCCATCCGGGCCACAGTGGGCTGTATGCTCATGGGCGAGCGCGGCCTGTACTGGAAGCTGACGGCCCGCGAAAACCTGGAATTCTTCGGGGCGCTGTATCACCTCAGCCCGCGGGCGCGCCGCACGCGCGCCGACGGAATCATCGAGCGGTTGAGTCTGGGCGACATTGCCGACCGCACGGTGGAAACGTATTCGTCCGGGCAAAAGATGAAGCTGGCCTTTGCCAAAGCGCTGATCAACGATGCGCCGCTGCTGATCCTCGACGAGCCGACGAACACGTTGGACCTGCCCTCGGCCCGCGAGTTGCGCGCCGTGGTGCGCGAATTGAACCGCGACGGCAAGACGGTGATTTACACCACACACATCATGGCCGAGGCCGAAACCATGTGTGACCGGGTGGCGATTATTGACCGGGGCGAGGTGCTGGCGCTGGGCACGGTGCCGGAGTTGAAGGCTTCGTTGGGCCGCGAAGAAGTAACCCGCATCGAAGGCGTGATCTCCGCCGGGGCCAACGAGGCGGTGGGGCGGCTGGCGGGCGTAAGCCATACGGCGCTGACCGCAGTGAACGGCCACACGCAACTCACCGTGGTATCTGCCGACCAACGGGCGCTGCTGCCCCGGCTGATCGAGGCGCTGGTGGCGCATAACGCGCTGGTGCAGAAGATCGCGCCCGAGGAGGTAACGTTGGAAGACGTGTTCATTGCGCGCACCGGCCGCACGCTGGCCGAAGACACGGCGGTGAAATAATGGCTGCGACCTATTCCCCGCCCACGCTGGGCCAATCGCTCTCGTCGGCGCTGGCTGAAGCCCGGCTGCGGTTTGTCAACATCAGCCGGTATCCGGGCCAACTGGTGCTGGAGATCATCATCCCGATAGTGTTTGCCGCCATGCCCATGCTGCTGGGCCGGGCCACCGCCGGGGCGCAGGCCGGGGCCAACTTCGAGGCCAACACCGGCACGGCCAATTACGTGGCCTTTTTGCTCATCGGCTCCAACGTTTTCACCATTGTGTCCAATGCGTTCTGGCACATGGCCTATTGGCTGCGGTTCGAGCAGGAAACTGGCACGCTGGAGTCGATCTATCTCACCCCGACGAGCAGCGTGACCCTGGCCTTGGGTCTGTCCATTTACAGCGCGGTGCGCGCCCTGATTACGGCCTCCGTGTCGTACATCGCGGGTTGCCTGGTGTTCCGGGTCAACCCGTTTCAGGGTGACGTGCTGCTGGCCTGCGCATTCATTGCCGTGGGGCTGATTCCGGTGTATGCCGTGGCGCTGCTGTTCGGGGCGCTGGTGCTCAAGGTCAAAGAGTCCAACGCCCTCATCGGGCTGATGCAATGGGTGGTCAGTTTTCTCATGGGCATCTTCTTCCCGGTGGCAGTGCTGCCGCCGGTGGTGCGCTGGGTGGCGCTGGCGTTCCCACCCACGTGGATGACCAACGGCGCGCGCTCGGCGCTGCTGGGTGTGGGCTTCTTCTTCGACAAATGGTATTGGGATATGGGCGTGCTGTGGGCGTTCCTGCTCTTCACCCCGCTGTTCAGCTTTTGGGTGTTCAATCGCGTTGAAAACGGAGTCAAGCGGAACGAGGGGATGGGGCAATTCTGACCCCGCGCAAAACCTATGACAGCTAATACTACTCAAACCGAAATTCTGCGCGGCCCGGCGGCGTGGTTGTCGGCGCTGGCGGCCATGGCGTGGAAGGAACTCACGATCATGGTGCGTTACCCGGTGGAGTTCATCGCCTCGTTCGGGCAGGTGTTCGTCATCGTCACCGTGCTCACGCTGGCCGGGCTGATGTTCTCCAAAGGCGGAGCGGACAACGCCGGGGCCAGTTCGCAAACGGCCGGGCTGGTGGTCTACGGCTTCATCATATTCATCTTCCTCAGCGACACGCTGTGGACGATTGGCTACAACGTGCGCCGCGAGCAGAAGCAGGGCACGCTCGAGCAACTCTACCTCAGCCCGGCCTCCAAATTCGCCAGCCTGCTCTCGCGCGTGGCCGTGACGCTGGTGTGGACGGGATTGCTTTCCGTTTGCTCCGCCGTGCTGATGAGTGTGCTCATCGGCACGCTGCCCTTCCACAATGTTGCACTGGGGGCGGCCATCCTGGCGCTGGCGCTCTCCGGCACGTTTGGCGTGGGCTTTGCCTTCGCCGCGCTCACCCTGCGCGTGCGCGAGGCCGGGCAAACAGCGGCCAACTTTTTCCAGTTCGTCTTCATGCTGCTGTGCGCGCCGTTCTTCCCGTTCTCCGGTTTGCCCGATTGGCTGCGCGTCGTCTCGCGGCTCATTCCGCTGTCGTACAGCGTGGATGCGTTTCGCTCGACGATGATGGGTTACCCCAATGGCTACCCGGAGTTGGCGCCCATCGGCGTGGAGATTGGGATCGTGGCGGCCTTCGGCGTATTGATGCCGCTGCTGGGCTACTGGCTGTACAAGCGCGAAGAGGATCGCGCGCGCCGCAAAGGCAGCATTTCGGATTATTAGGAGTGACCGATGGCAACGGATAATGAGCGCATGAGAATTCTGCAGATGATCGAGGACAAGCGCATCACGGCCGCCGAAGGGCTGCGGTTGTTGAATGCGCTGACCGACGGGGGTGAGGCCGCCGAGGCGGCCCCCACGGAGGAGCCAGTGGCCGCATCCGATGTGCCCCCGGCGGAACCCGTTGCCCCATCCCCAGCGGAGGCCCACTGGCGCGGATTCTGGCGCATCCCCATGGGCATCGGCATTGGCATTACGGTGCTGGCGGGCATTTGGATGTATGCCGCGCTGCAATCGGCGGGGATGGGCTTTTGGTTTTATTGCGCGTGGGCGCCGTTTTTACTGGGGGTGGCGGTGATGGCGCTGGCCGCGGCCACGCGCCGGGCACGCTGGCTGCACGTGCGAGTGAACACCGGGAAGGACGAATGGCCGCGCAACATTGCCATTAGCCTGCCGGTGCCCATCGGCGCGGCGGCGTGGCTGGTGCGCGTGTTCGGCTGGGCCATTCCGCCGCTGCAGCGCACGGCCATTGACGACCTCATCGTGGCGCTGGATCAATCTGCCACGCCCGAGTCGCCGCTGTTTGTGGACGTGACCGAAGGCGACGGCGGCGAACGGGTGCAAGTCTATTTGGGGTGAAATGCCATGGCAACGACGGAAGAACGACTCAAGATTTTGAGAATGATCGAGGATGGTAAAATCACGGCTGAGGACGGGGCCAAATTGCTGGCGGCGCTGTCGGATACGCGCAGGCCGGCCTCGGGCGCGTCGGTGGCCTCGCCCGGCGGCGCGGCCCGGTGGCTGCGGGTGCGGGTGACGGACTCGGTGACCGGCAAGCCCAAGGTGAACGTGAATTTGCCGATGTCGCTGGTGGAGGTGGGGCTAAAAATCGGCGCGCGGTTTTCGCCGGAACTGGACGCCGAGCAAATGGCCGTCATCGCCGAGGCGCTCAAGACCGGCATGTCGGGCCAAATCATCGACGTGACCGACGAAGAAGACGGCGAGCACGTCGAGATATTTGTGGAGTGACACAGGAGGACTCATGCAAAAGCTATTACTGCGGTTGATCATCAATGCCATTGCGCTGTGGGTGGCGGTGACGTTTGTGCCGGGCATTGAGCAAACGTCGAGCGGGTGGCTTCCCATTCTGGGGCTGGCCGTGATCTTCGGGCTGGTGAACGCGCTGCTGCGGCCCGTGCTCAAGCTGCTCACATGCCCGTTGCTCATTTTGACGCTGGGCCTGGGCACGCTGCTCATCAACGCCTTTCTGTTCTGGCTGTCGGGAGTCGTCGGCGCACAATTCGGCATCGGCTTCACCGTAAGCGGGTTCTGGCCGGCGTTCTTTGGCGCGTTCATCGTGTCGCTGGTGAGCATGGCGCTGACTCTGCTGGTGAAGGATGAACTGGAAGGCAAGAGGAAAAAGTAAGCTGCAAACCGCATTTCGTGCAATTCGTGAAATTCGTGGGTAATATCGGGCGAACTGGGCGAGTCCTAAAATTGCAACGAAGGAGTCTATCTGAATGGCAACTGAACGAGTCGGGGTTATTGAACTGGGCGGCAAGCCGGCCACGGTGGTGGGCGATGATGTAGTGGTCGGGCAAACCGCGCCCGAATTTACGGCGCAGGCCAACGATTGGTCCAACGTGCAGGGCCTGGCCTCCACGGCGGGCAAAGTGCGCATCATCGCAGCCGTGCCCTCGCTGAGCACGGGTGTGTGCGACAAAGAAACACGCACCTTCAACGAGCGCGCCGCCGACCTCGGCGAGGGGGTGCGGGTGCTGACCATCAGCACCGATCTGCCGCCCACGCAAAAGAGCTGGTGCGCCGGGGCCGGGGTGAGCCGGGTGCAAACGCTGTCGGATCACATGGACATGGATTTTGGGATCAAGTACGGCACGTATCTCAAGGAACGCCGCTGGCACCGGCGCGCGGTGTTTGTGGTGGACAAGAACGACAAGATCACCTACGTGGCCTACATGCCGGTGATTAGCGTGGAGCCAAATTACGACGAGGTGCTGGCGGCGGCCAAAGCGGCGCTGTAGGCTTCACGGCTGAGGGCGCGGAGAGCGCAGAGAAAAGAGAGGCTGGATGTTTTCAAAACATCCGGCGTCTTATTTTTGTGGCTGTAACAATGTGGCTGCCCACTCCGCATCTTCCGGTGCGAGCGGCGGTTTGAGCGGGCGGCTGTAATCTATAGCCAGGTCATATCCCGCGCGGTCATACAGCTCGTGAACAAGTTGGTTGAGAGGAACGGCTGGTTCGGAGTCGCCGCGCAGCAACGGCACGGGGAAGTCGGGGATTGATTGACGAAGGGCGAAGGCATATACGTCGGCGCGCGGGCGTTGGTGAGCACGGCTGACGAGGATACGGTATTGCCCCTCCTTTCCCTCGGGCAGTTTCATAGGCAAATGTTTTCCGCCCCGTAAGAGATCGATCTCCACGAAATGCGTTTGGCTCGCCAGAATTTCGATGCGTTTCGCCTCGTACGTGTCCCGGTCTCCACCGGGCCGCTTGTTGGTGGGTGAAAGCAATTCGATAACAGTGATGATCCTGCGCGTGCCAACTTCTCGAACCTCCAAATAACGCTGATGGCTCTCTTCTTTGATTTCCCAATCAGGCATATAGGCCAGCAAAGGCCCGTCCACAATCTCATCGCTGGGTGGGGCTACTTCGCGCACGGCGCGCCCGCGCTTTGACTCGGCGACCACAACGTCGGGTATGCCAACCAGATCGTCTTTTGGGGATTCGATGAACCCGATGTCAATGTAGCTGCGCCTCTCAATGCCAACTCGATATTTCGGCCTGATCAGCGGAGTGATAGCATTGGCCAGCGCAACAATAAGCTGAGTGTGGAATTCCTCCCACAGCCCCTTTTGTTCGAGAAACGGGTCCATCCCCGGAAATGGCGTCGGCATAATCGTATTTTATACCCCACGTCGGGCGCGGGTCAACCAACCTCTTCCTCCGGCATCCATTGCGCGCGCTCCCACGCCGGAGAGTCCTCACGCGCGGCCAGCGCCTGCCGCAGTTCGATGATCTGGTCGCGCAGCATGGCCGCTTTCTCGAACTCCAGCGCCTGCGCGGCCTCTTTCATTTCTTTCTCCAACTGCTTGATCAGCTTGCTCAGTTCGCCTTTGGGCAACTGAGCCGGGGGCACGGCGTTGTACTCGGCAGGTTCCTCGGCCACGGCAGCGCGCACCCGGTCGGTGAGATCGCGCACGCTCTTGATGATGCTCGCCGGTACGATGCCGTGCTCCTCGTTGTACGCCCGCTGAATGGCGCGGCGGCGGGTGGTCTCGTCGATGGCTGACTTCATCGAGTCGGTCATCCGGTCGGCGTACATGATCACCTTGCCGTGCAAATGGCGCGCGGCCCGGCCCACGGTCTGCAACAGCGCGGTGTGGCTACGCAGGAAGCCCTCTTTATCCGCGTCGAGAATGGCGACGAGCGATACTTCGGGCAGGTCCAGCCCCTCGCGTAGCAGGTTGATGCCCACCACCACGTCGAACACACCCAGCCGCAAATCGCGCAGGATGCCCACGCGGTCAATGGTGAGCACCTCGGAGTGAAGATAGTGAACTTTGATCCCCAGTTCCAGCAGATACTCTGACAGGTTTTCGGCCATCCGTTTGGTGAGGGTCGTCACCAGCACCCGCTCGCCGTTCTCCACCCGCCGCCGGACCTCGGTGACGAGGTTGTCGACCTGCCCGGCGGAGGGCCGTACCTCGATCTCCGGGTCCACCAATCCGGTGGGGCGGATAATCTGCTGCACCACCTGGGCCGCCTTGCCCATCTCGTAGGGGCCGGGCGTGGCGGAGGTGTAGATCGTCTGCCCCATGCGCTGCTCGAATTCCTCAAAGCTCAGCGGGCGGTTATCCAGCGCCGAGGGCAGCCGGAAGCCGTAGTCGGCCAGCACCTCTTTGCGGCTGCGGTCGCCGCCGTACATGCCGCGAATCTGTGGCACCGTCATGTGGCTTTCGTCGATGACCAGCATGAAGTCGGGCGGGAAGTAGTCCACCAGCGTCCACGGCGGGCTGCCGGGCGCGCGCCGATCCATGTGCCGCGAGTAGTTTTCAATGCCAGAGCAGTAGCCCACTTCGCGCAGCATTTCCAGATCGTAGCGGGTGCGCTGCTCGATGCGCTGGGCCTCCAGCAGTTTGTTGTTGTCTTTGAAGAACTTGATGCGCTGCTCCAGTTCGGCCTCAATATCGGTGATGGCCTGCTTGAGCTTCTCTTCTTCGGTGATGAAGTGGCGGGCGGGGTAGATGTCGAGAGTTTTGTGCTCGTCGAGGACTTCGCCGGTCAACTGGTCGATCTCGAGGATGCGCTCGATTTCGTCGCCGAAGAAGTCAATGCGGTACACCAGCTCGGCGTAAGCGGGCATGATCTCCAGCGTGTCGCCGCGCACCCGGAACGTGCCGAGCTTCAATTCCTGATCGTTGCGGGTGTAATGAACGTCGATGAGCCGCCGGAGCAGGGTATTGCGCCGGACGGTCTCGCCCGCGTTGACCTTGATGACCACGCTGCCGTAGGCTTCCGGCGAGCCGAGGCCGTAAATGCACGACACCGAGGCGACGATGATCACGTCTTTGCGGCTGAGCAGGGCCGTGGTGGCCGCCAGCCGCAGGCGCTGGATTTCCTCGTTGATATCCGTTTCTTTTTCAATGTACAAATCGTGCTTGGCAACGTAGGCTTCAGGCTGATAGTAGTCATAGTACGACACAAAGTATTCCACCACGTTGTGCGGGAAGAACTCTTTGAATTCGGAATACAGTTGCGCGGCCAACGTTTTGTTGTGCGCCATGATCAGCGTAGGGCGCTGCACACGGGCAATGATGTTGGCGATGGTGAAGGTTTTGCCGGTGCCGGTGGCCCCCAGCAAAACCTGGTGGCGGTGGCCGGCTCCCAGGCCCGCCGCCAATTGCTCGATGGCGGTCGGCTGGTCGCCGGTGGGTTGGAAGTCTGAGACAAGCTCGAATTGGCGCATGACTATGCCGCCAGCGCAAGTTCCCGAGCGTGCAAGATTTCCCGTCCTGACAACAAACGTATGTCGGGGGGCGTAAGAGTGACTACTGCGACTGTTTCGCCTGCGGCTGTGACGAATTCCACTTCAAACGCGGCGCCATCTGGATAGGAATGGACGACCGCCCCCACATCGCCAGCGACAAGATGATGCTCAGGCAAGTCGTGAGTAAGGGCCACAGTGTCTAATTCGCGGATCATAGCGATACTCCTATTCTTCTGACGGGTAGGCGGTGATGAAGCGTGGGCTGGTCTGACCCTTGTCAATGATCCAAATGGTGACGATGCGGGCCGTCTTGTCTGTTGGTGAAGTCAACTCTCCTGAAATTACATACTTGACGCCGTATTCGGTTCTGATTGTATCACTGACGGCTTCGGATTGTGCTATCTTGAGTAATGCGCCGGCCAGTTGCTCGACGTTATCATCGTCGAACCCCAATGCCCTGAAGAATAATGCTTTTGAGTGGCCGACAGGGTGATTGAGCGAGAGCAAATAGCCGCTCAACTTTTCTGGCGGAACGGTAGCCTGCTCGCGGTTTGGCAGTGTCATGTAAGCTGATGATCAAAAAGGAAGCGCAGGCTGGCTTTCCTCCGGCGGCGGCAACAACCCTCTTGCCTTCATCCATTCTTGCGGCGGCCCGGCCCACCCAAAGCGGCCCAGGTCCACCCGGTCGCGGTCGTCAAACGTCACCCCCTCGGCTTCCAGCATTTGCCGCTGGCGCATGTCGCTGCCGCCCCGGCGCGGGCTGATCTTTCCCTGCGAGTTGATCACCCGTTGCCACGGTACGTCATCGGGGCAGGCAGCCATTGCGCCGCCCACCCAGCGCGCGCCCTGGGCCTCATAATCCCTCAACGTCATCTTTTCGGGGGGTGGAATCATAGCGGCCACGCGGCCATAGGTGGACACAGTGCCCGCCGGAATCTGGCGGACGATGTCCCACACGAGCGCGTTGAACGCGACGGGATCGGGAGGGGAGGTGTACATGATCTCACCGGATGTAAATCGGGTTGCTGAAAATCCAGCCCCGGCGCTCGCCTTTGAACACGGTGTAGACCTCTACACGGTAAGCGCCGGGCGTGCTGGTGATGTGGGTCAGGTTGGTGTCGGCCAGCTTTTGCGCCACAGGCTTGCCGTTGCGAAGCAACTGTATCTCTGCTTTGGCCGGGGCCGACACTTGCAGCGTGACGCCCGCCCCGGCTACAACTTCGTCGCCCATAATGGCCGAGCCTTTTTCGCCCTGAGCCGAAAAGCGGAAGCCGCGCGTGGGGCCGGGCGCATCGTAGCCCACAAAGCAATGGCCTTCGCGCAGGGCGGTGTAAATCCGGTTGCTGTCGTGTTCGGCGTTGTTTGTCAGTTCGTTACTCAATAGCACGTGCGTGTTCACTGCGCGAAACAACATTTCGTATGGAAAGATAACGGCGCTTCGGCCAAACTTGTGGTACGTGGCGCCGTGGGCATCCGAGTTGCCAATGGCCACAATGCGCCGGCCCGCTGCCGTTAACTCGTCCCATTTGTTGAGCGTTTCAGCGCGTGGCCCCTTGATGCCAAGCTCCGGGTTGGCCCCGTATTTCAGCGCCGCCGCCGGCGACGTGACCAGCCCGACGAACTCACTCATGTAATTCCAAAGCTCAATGCCGGTGAACCCGGTCGCATCCCAGCGCCGCCAGTGGATGGGGTCGTAGTCTACTAGCGGCGCGGTGCTGTCAAAAGGGTGCGCCAAAAACGACAGCCCGCCCGCCGCGTTCACCCCGTCCAACAGTTGTTGCGGGTCGTGCGCCAGCGCGGCAACTTCGCGGCCGGCGTTGTAAACCAGCAAGTGATTGCTTTGCGGCTGAAGCGCCTGATCGTGCACCTCCTCGCCGGTCAGCACCAGCACGCGGCGCTTGCCGTCGTCGCTCGAGTGATACGGTGTGACGCCGTCCACCCAAACGTTGTGATCGGTCACGATGATGAAATCCAAACCGGCCCTGAGCGCGGCTTCAGCAATATCGGCGTGATGCCACTCGCCATCGCTGTAAGGGGTGTGCATGTGCAGGTTGCCGGTGAGTTCAGTGAGGGCCATGAGTGTTGAAGAGAAGGCAAAAGGGGGATGCGCCAATTATACGAGGAGCAAAGTGAATTGGGAATAGGGGTGTAGTTGGTGACATTTGTTGGTTGCCTACCAACGCAAACCCGGTTACACTTTTCCCCATATTCTGCCATGGCTATCGGGCCAAGGAACCCATGACTGATTCCATCGAACTTGCCTCCAGTTTTGCCGTTTGCCTCGTGCTCAGCGGCGTGTACATAGGTTTTAGTTTCGTCGCCGAACCGGCGGGCGGGCAGCCGTTTGGGCATTGGCTGGGCATCATTGGCACCCTGCTCATGGTCTCCACGGAAACGCTCTATAGTCTGCGCAAACGGGTGAGCTGGGTGAAGTGGGCCGGGCCGCTGCGCTGGTGGCTGTCGGTGCACATCTTCACCGGCATCGTCGGGCCGTTTCTCGTGCTTATGCATACCGGGTTGCAATTCCGCGGGTTGGCCGGGTTCACCCTGGCGCTCACGGCGCTGGTGACTGCGAGCGGGTTTGTCGGGCGCTACTTCTTCACCGCCATTCCGCACACGATGGCTAACGCCGAATCAACCGCTTCCGAGTTGCTGGCGGAAATCGCTCGCGTGCAAACGGCCATTGAGGCGCTGATACCCCAGCGCTCGGCCGCCGTGCAAATGCTGGTGGCTGCCGACGCCCAGCGCCCTCGCGCGCGGCGCGACGGCGTGATGTTGGTGCTGATGCGCGGCTGGGACGACTGGCAATATCGCCGCCGCCTGCGGGCGCGGGTGAAGTCGCTGGAGAAATCCGAGAAGCAACAACTTTCTGATGTGGAGCGCATGCTGGAGCGTCGGCGGACGCTGGAGCGGCAGGTGCGCATGTTGGACGGGGCGCGGAAGGTGATGAGCTGGTGGCACATCGCCCACGTGCCGATGGGTTTGGCGTTGTTCGGCTCGGCAGCTATTCACGCCATTGCCACCTTTTACTACGGAGCCGGTCTGTGGCCACTCCTGCCCTAGCGCGCCAACACCCGTTCGTGTCGTCGGTGGGCTGCGTGACCGCGCTGGCGCTTATGGCCGTGTTGGGGTTGGCGATATGGTTCACCGGCGGGCTGGCCTTCAGCCCCGGAGCGTTGAGCGCCCGGCAGGATGCGACGGAGGTGCTTGACGGCTTTAGTTCCCATGCCGAGTTTGAAGATCAGTGCGAACGCTGCCACTCGCCGTTTCGCGGTATCGAGGCCGCGCGCTGCGAGCAATGCCACACGGAAGTGGGAGTGCAACGGAGTTCCGGGAAGGGTCTCCATGCCGCGTTTGATAATGTGGCGCGATGCGGCGACTGCCACATTGATCACAAAGGGCGGGCGTTCGATCTGTCCAACGTTTCGCTGAGCGGCTTCGACCATTCCAAAGTGGGCTTCAGCCTGGACAAGCACGGGCGCGCCTACGACAAGAAGGCGATGAATTGTGATGTTTGCCATACCGGCCCCAACTTTGAATTTAGCGCCGCCAGTTGCGGCGATTGCCACGGCGCGCACGATGCCGCCTTTATGACGGAGCACGCCCGCGCATTCGGCAGCGCTTGTATGAATTGCCACGATGGCGTGGACGTGATGAGGACATTCGACCACGCCCGCGCGCAGTTTCCGCTGGAAGGCAAGCACGGGCCGCTGGAATGCGCCGCCTGCCACAGCGCAACGGTGAAACCGAAGGACACTCCCACGCAGTGCGCCGCCTGCCACGCCGAACCGGCCATGCACGCGGCTTTGTTTGGCGCGGACTGCGAAGCCTGCCACACCTCGGCGGCTTGGTCGCCGGCCACCCTAAACGGCAACGCCTTTGACCACGCCGCCACGAAGTTTGCCCTGACCTCGCACACCGAAAACTACGACGGCCAGCCCTTTGCCTGCGCCACCTGCCACGGACAGGCGCTCACGCCCACCGGCCCGTTCACTTTTGTCCAGGAAGTTTGCTCCGATTGCCACGGCCTGCGCGATCAGGTCTTCATGGTCAAGCACGTGCAGGATTTTGGCAATGACTGCTTGAGCTGTCACGACGGCTCCGGCAGCATGAAGAATTTTGACCACAGCAAGGTGTTCCTGCTGGACGGCAAACATGCCACCACGGCGTGCGCCGACTGCCACCCGAACAACAAATTCAAAGACACGCCGCGCGAGTGCGTGAGTTGCCATGCTGAACCCGACATCCACCTGGGGTTGTTCGGCCTCCAGTGCGCCGACTGCCACAGCACCACCGCCTGGTTGCCCGCCGCGCTGAAGAACCACACCTTCCCCCTGGATCATGGTGAGCAAGGCGAAATCGCGTGCGCCACTTGCCACCCTAACCGTTATACGGAATACACCTGCTACCTCTGCCACGAGCACGATAAGGCGCTGATGGTAGCCAAGCATGCCGAAGAGGGTATTACCGGGCAGCGGCTGGAAGAATGTGTTGCCTGCCACCTCACCGGGCGCAAGGAGGAGGGGGGCAACTAGATTTCACATCCCCTTTATTTGGATAATCGGCCCGGAATTCTCCAAATGAGAACCGGGTTAGACCGAGATTAGCGTTTGCCCATAACCAAATCCCCGGTTGGGCGACTTACTATTAGGCCCAGTTTGACACAATCGGCGGGGGGCTGCGGACGCTGCCGGTGTAGACTGGATCTCGCCAGACCAATGACCCGTGAAATTCTAATTCGTGACCTGACCAAGTGCGTCGTGTGCGACGTGTGCACCAGCGTGTGCCGCGATCGGCATGGCCGCGCGCGCATGAGCCTCGAAGGCCCGCGCTTTGGACGTTACCAACTGCCCAACGTCTGTCGCAACTGCCCCGATACCCCCTGTGTCAACGCGTGCCGTCTCGAGGGCATGAAATTGCACGAGGGTCGCACTTTCGTCACCGAGTCCTGCAAGGGCTGCAACAAATGCGTGGAGGCCTGCCCCTTTGACGTGGTGCTACTGCTGCCCAACGATCACAAAAAGAAAGAGGGCTTTTTCTCCAAAGTGCTCGGCCTGGCGCGCACCACCGCGCCCAAAACCATCACCGGCCACGTGGCCGCCGACGCCGCCCGCTGCGTGCAGTGCGGCGTGTGCGGTTACAACTGCCCGGTCGGCATTCAGGTGCGCGACTACGCCCGGCAGGGCAAAACGGTGGACGATCCGCGCTGCGTTCAGTGCGGCCTGTGCATCGCCGTGTGCCCGCGTGGCACGTTGCGCTGGGACATTCGCCCTCAGGTGCCCACGCCCATTTTCCACGCCGACAAATGCGACCTGTGCTCCGGCTACGCCCACAGCGCGTGCGTAAAGGAATGCCCCACCCAGGCGCTGCTGCGCGTGCCGGCTGACGAGCATCTGTTGGACCTCAACGAGCAACTTTATTATGAAGCCGTGGGCCGCTACCTCACCAGCCCCGACGACTGGGAGGCCGCATGAACGCCCATCGCTATCTCATCCTCGGCAATGGCGCGGCCGGCGTCACCGCCGCCGAAGAAATCCGCACCCGCGACCCCCACGGCCACATCACCGTTGTCAGCGCCGAGCCGTACCCTATGTACTCGCGCCCCGGCCTGGCCTACGTGGTCATCAACGAAGTCTCCGATCAGCAAGTCATCGCCCGCCGTCCCGAGTGGTATGCCCAGCACCGGATCGGTATTGTGCAGGGCAAGGCCGCCCACGTGGATACGGTCACCCGGCAGGTGCGGCTGGAAGATGGCGCAGTGCTGGCCTACGACCGGCTGCTCATCGCCACGGGGGCGCGGGCCGTGCCGCTGCCCAACCCCGGCGCCCACCTCGACGGTGTCGTTTACCTCGACACGTTGGACGGCACCAAAGAATTGCTGATCAAAACCAAATCGGCCAAGCGGGCAGTGGTGGCGGGCGGCGGCATCACCGCGCTCGAAATGGCCGAGGGCCTGGCGCATCACGGCGTGGACACTCATTACCTCGTCCGCAAAAAAGGTTTGTGGTCTGCCGTTCTCAACGACACCGAATCGGCCCTGCTCGAGCAGCGCGTTACCGGCCACGGTGTGACCGTTCACTACAACACCGAAATCGCCGAGATATTGGACGACGGCGCGGGCCGCGTGGCCGGGGTGAAGTTCACCAACGGTGAAACTTTCGCCTGTGAATTGGTGGGCGCGGCCATTGGTGTGAAGCCGGTGCTCGAATTTGTGGCCGGGTCCGCCGTAATAACCGACCGTGGCCTGCTCGTCAACGAATACCTCGAAACCAACGTGCCCGACGTATACGCCGCCGGCGATTGCGCCCAAGTGTGGGATCGGTGGAGCAAAAAGCACCTGCTCGACATTCTATGGCCTACGGCCATTGCCGCCGGGAGCGTGGCCGGGGCCAATATGACCGGCGCGCACGATGCCTATCTCAAAGGCACACCCTTCAACGTCTGCCTGCTGTTCGGGCTGCACATCACCGCCATCGGCCAATTGGGCGGCAGGCGCGACAGCGCCGAGGCCGAAGTGTTGCAACATATAGATCGCGGCACGTCGGAGGTGTGGGCCACCAACCCGCACAACTATGCCAGCGCCTGGGCGCAGGATGGGGCCAACACCGTGCGGCTGGTGCTGGATGGCGACGTGCTCGCCGGCGCGCTGGTGGTGGGCAAACAGACTTTGGCCGATCCGCTGCGCGACCTCATCGAGCACCAGGTTAATGTGGCGGAGCTGCGGCCGCACCTGCGTACCGGCGGCCCGGCGATGAACGACATGATTGAGCAATTCTGGCGACGGTGGCAGGCGGCGCAGGCCGTTCGGAAAACCGGCCCGCTCAAGTTGCAGTTTGCAAAGTAACCCCTGGCAGGTTCTTTCGATGGCAGGCCACGGCGGCGCGCCCTCGGGGAGAAAAGTGAGAGACCTATGTTCAAGCGTTTTTTCAAAACCGTAACCGCCCTCGTGGTAGCCGTGCCGTTGATCGCCGGCGGCGCGTTTGCCACCATTGCGGTGGCCGCCCCGTTTCATCCGGGCGACAGCCTCTTTGCCGCCCAGCAACTCGCCGACCAGTTCCGCCTGACGTTGACGTTTGACCCGGTGCAACGGGCGGCGTTCGAATTGGATCTGGCCGACCGGCGGCTGGCGGATTTGGAGACCAGTATCGGCTCGCCGAATGAACTGATGGCGTTGGCCTATTTCGACACTGCCCTCAATCAGGCCGTGCTGGGCATTGCCGCCGTGCCGCTCGAGCGCGCCAGCGACCTGCGTACTCGCCTGGGCCTGTTGTCCGCCCGGGCGCTTGATGTGTTTAGCCGCCTCTCGGTACTGCCCACCTCCGCACCCAACGTGCTCACCACCGCCTTCTCGAAATTGGTGGCGGTGGGCGTGGCGGCGGTCGATTCGACCAAATCGGGCAACGATCTGGTCGGCATATCCACTACCGATCTGGGCATTACGATCGAAGGGGGAACCACCTCGTCGCTGAATAACCCGCGCGCCGTGCCCTTCCCCGCCAATAGCTCGGCGGCGGCCCACAGCTTCTTCCCGCTCACCGGCCAACACGCCACACTGGTTTGCTCAAGTTGCCACGTCAGCGGCGTGTATAAAGGCACACTCGATACCTGTGCGGGTTGCCATGCTCAGGTCAAGCCGGCCGACCACTTTGCCGGTGATTGCGCCGGGTGCCACACCACCGATGCGTGGAAACCGGCCAAGTTCGATCACTCCAGCGGGGCGGATTGCCAGAGCTGCCACCTCAACGACAAGCCGGCCAACCACTTCGATGGCCAGTGTTCCGCCTGCCACTCCACCAAAGTATGGACGCCCGCCACTTTCAGCCATACGGGCCAGACCACTTGCGCGAGCTGCCACACCCAGAACAAACCCGCCGGCCACTTCGAGGGCGAGTGCGGCGTTTGCCACAAGGACACGACTAACTGGAAGAACGCCTCGTTTGACCATAGCCAGACCGGCGGCCAGGATTGCACGGCGTGCCACAGCGCGCCCGCCAATCACTTCACAGGCTCATGCAGCTCGTGTCACAAAGACACAACTAACTGGAAGAACGCCTCGTTTGACCATAGCCAGACCGGCGGCCAGGACTGCTCGGCGTGCCACAGCGCGCCCGCCAACCACTTCAGCGGGTCGTGCAGTTCGTGCCACAAAGACACGACCAACTGGAAGAACGCCGGGTTTGACCACAGCCAGACTGGCGGACAGGATTGCTCGGCCTGCCATGCGCCGCCTGCCAACCACTTCAGTGGGACTTGCAGCTCGTGCCACCGCGACACGACCAACTGGAAGAACGCCGGGTTTGACCACAGCCAGACTGGCGGACAGGATTGCTCGGCCTGCCACAATCCACCGGCCAACCACTTCAGCGGGTCGTGCAGTTCGTGCCACCGCGACACGACCAACTGGAAGAACGCCGGGTTCGACCACAGCCAGACTGGCGGGCAGGACTGCTCGGCCTGCCACAATCCACCGGCCAACCACTACGGTACGCCTTGCAGCTCGTGCCACCACGACACATCCAACTGGGGCAATGCTTCGTTTGACCACCCGTGGTTTGATATTCATCACGAGGGCACCAACGGCAACTGCACCAACTGCCACCCCGGCAGTGACTATTCGCAAACCGACTGCGTGACCTGTCACCAGCAGGAAGAAGGTGGTGGCGACGACGACGGTGGCGGTGGCGATGACGGTGGCGGCGACGACGACGACGATGATGGCCGCCCTGGTCGCGGCGGCGGGGGCGATGACGATGACGATGACGACGGAGGCGGCGATGATGATGCGCCTGTTGGCTTCGGCAGCATCCTGCAGTGGTTGCAGTGGATAGCGCTCAATATCAACTGAACCTCCCTCCAGTCCAGTGAAATTCTCCGGCCACCGGCACTCCCGGTGGCCGGTTGCGTTGCACTCCAGCCCAACCGCATCCCGGCCCACCCTGGCTCAACTGCTTGCGGCGGCTAAACCTGCCCCGCGCCTCCCACGCCCATCCCAGTCAACCGGCCACCGCACGAAATGTGCGGCAAACATATATGTGCAAGCATCTCCGAATTGTCAGAATGAGAGCGGGGTTAGTCCCGGATAAGTATTCGCCCATAACCAATTCCCAGTCTTAGCGACCTATTATTTAGACCAACTCGGTAACACGGGCGGAGGTACTGAAAACTCCGCCAGTGCTGTTTATTAGCTAGCCCGGTAGTTACCCTGGCAGGTTCTTTTGGCGGCAAGCCATAGCGGCTTGCCCTCCGGGGGGAAAGCGAGACTTATGTTGCGGCGAATGTATCAAATCGTGATGGCCCTGGCGGTAGCCCTGCCGTTGATCGGTGGGGGCGCTTTTGCCTCCATTGCAGTGGCCGCCCCATTCCATCCGGGCGACAGCCTGTTTGCTGCCCAGCAACTGGCCGACCAGGCTCGCATTGCACTGACCTTTGACCCGGCGCAACGGGCGGCGTTCGAATTGGACATAGCCGACCGGCGGCTGGCAGATCTGGAAGCCAGCGTCGGCTCGCAGGCTGAACTAACGGCGCTGGCCTATTTTGACGCTGCCCTCGCTCAAGCGGTGGGGACCATTGCCGTGGTGCCCCCCGAACGCGTCGGCGACCTGCGCACTCGACTGGGCGTGTTGACGGTCAACGCGCTCGACACGCTTTCTCGCCTCACGGTGCTGCCCACCACCGCGCCGCAAGTGCTGGCCAATGCTCGCGCCAAGCTGATTGCAATGGGTGCAGCGGCGGTCGACTCGGCCAAATCGGGCGACGACCTGATTCTGGCATCGGTCACCAACCTGGGCATCACGCCTGAGATAGCGGCGGCGGCCGCGGCGGCGTCCTCCTCGCTGGCTAATCCCCGGCTGGTGCCGTTCCCGGCCGATAGCTCGGCGGCGGCCCACAGTTTCTATCCGCTCACCGGCGCGCACGCCACGCTGGTCTGCACCACCTGCCACTCCAGTGGCGTCTACAAGGGCACTCGCACGACCTGCGCGGGTTGCCATACTAAAGTCAGGCCGGCCAACCACTTCGTGGGCGACTGCGCCTCGTGCCACACCACCAGCGCGTGGACACCGGCCACGTTCGATCATTCTACTCTGACCGATTGCCAGAACTGCCATCTCAAAGACAAGCCCGCCAACCACTACGAGGGCCAGTGCTCCGCCTGTCATGCCACCAAAGCGTGGACGCCGGCTACCTATAACCACGCCGGCGTGACCACCTGTGCGGGCTGCCACACCCAGAACAAACCCGCCAGCCACTTCGACGGCGAGTGCAGCGCTTGCCACAAGGACACGACCGACTGGAAGAACGCCACGTTTAGCCATAGCAACCTCGGCGGCAAAGATTGCTCGTCGTGCCACACGCCGCCCGCCAACCACTTCAGCGGGACGTGCAGTTCGTGCCACGGGGACACGACTAACTGGAAGAACGCCGGGTTCAACCATAGCAACATCGGCGGGCAGGATTGCTCGTCGTGCCACAATCCACCGGCCAACCACTTCAGCGGGACGTGCAGTTCGTGCCACAAAGACACGACCAACTGGAGGAACGCCGGGTTCAACCATAGCAACATCGGCGGGCAGGATTGCTCGGCCTGCCACACGCCGCCCGCCAACCACTACAGCGGAGCGTGCAGTTCGTGCCACAAAGACACGACCAACTGGAAGAACGCCACGTTCAACCACAGCAACATCGGCGGGCAGGATTGCTCGGCCTGCCACAATCCACCGGCCAACCACTACAGCGGGGCGTGCAGTTCGTGCCACAAAGACACGACCAACTGGAAGAATGCCGGGTTCGACCACAGCCAGATTGGCGGGCAGGACTGTTCGGCGTGCCACAACCCACCGGCCAACCACTACGGCGTGGCGTGCAACTCGTGCCACAAAGACACGACCAACTGGAAGAACGCCGGGTTCGACC
>JACRBQ010000021.1 GCA_016213135.1 Chloroflexota bacterium
AGAGCGAAGTATTGAGCATCCGCGAATCCAAGTCGCGCCCGAACATGGGCATCGTGGAGATCAAGACGGCCGGTTTCAAACAGGATGGCACGGTGGTGATGACGTTCCGGCGCACGATCCTGGTTTACAAGCGCGGGCACGCGCCCCAGCGCCCGACGCCAACGATCAAAGGGTGACAGATGAGTGAGCCAACTGCCACCGCTCAGTGGGCCGACGGCGTCCACGCGTTGTTCAAGGCCCACCGGGTGGACGTGGTTTCCTTCGTTCCCGATGGCGGGCAGAAGCGTTTGATCGAATTGTGCCTGAGTGATCCGGAAATGCGCGCGGTGACGTTGACGACGGAAGAAGAGGGCGTGGCCCTGGCGGCGGGCGCGTTCCTCGGCGGCCGGCGCGCCGCGCTGCTCATGCAGTCCAGCGGCGTAGGCAATTGCATCAACATGCTGTCTCTGCCGCACGTGTGCAATATGCCGCTGTTCATGCTCGTCACGATGCGCGGCGAATGGGGCGAGTTCAACCCGTGGCAGGTGCCGATGGGCCAGAGCACGCCGACCGTTCTGGAAGCGAGCGGCGTGATCGTGTATCGCGTCAACTCGGCAGAGGAGGTCTGCCCCACAGTGGAAGGCGCACTACAGCTTGCCTTTCAGAGTCGCTGCCGTGCCGCAGTGCTGCTTTCGCAAAAGCTGGTCGGGGCGAAGAACTTTGCGCGAGGTGACCAGTGAGCCTGCTCAATCGGCGCGAGGTCGTGCGCGAACTCCTGCGCGGGCGCGGAGAGTTGATCTGCGTGGTCGGTCTGGGCGCGCCTGCCTACGACCTGGCCGCGTGCGGGGACGACCCGCTCGATTTCCCGCTGTGGGGCGCGATGGGCGGCGTGGCGATGGTGGGCCTCGGGTTGGCCCTCGCGCAGCCGGGGCGCACGGTGTTGGTAATCACCGGCGACGGCGAAATGCTGATGGGACTGGGCAGCCTGGCCACCATTGCGGCCCAACGTCCGCCCAACCTGCGCCTCGTGGCGCTGGACAACGAACGCTACGGCGAAACCGGCCAGCAGCGCACACACACTGCGATGGGCGTCGATCTGGCGGCGGTGGCCCAGGGGTGCGGCTTTCCCCACACGCGCACCGTGCGGCAGGCGGCCGAACTGGCGTCCCTGCGCGCCGACATTCACACGCTCGATGGTTTGCTCTTCGCCGTCGTGAAAGTCTCGCCCGAGGAACTGCCGCGCGTGTTGCCGCCGCGCGATGGCCACTACCTCACCCAGCGTCTGCGCCAAGCGCTGCTGGGCGCGGAGAGGGCGTTGGAGTGACACACTTGAGGCGCTGGCCGATGCCGAGCAACCGAGTGATGTCCTTCCGCCCGGCGGGTGACATCCCACACTGTGCACGCCGACTGCCGCATGTTACGTTGGCCCGATAAAGCCACCCGGTCCCTTCGATTTGTTCATCTCTGCCAAAAATGATGCGCTTGTGGGGAAGGATACCTTTCCGCTCGGGCACTGACACCCTTCGCGCATTGCGTCGGATGCTGTGGGCCGTCCCCGGCATCATGGCGCTCATCGGCGTTGTCTTTATCCTGATCGAGAATTCGCGCCATATTGGCGCTCCGGGTTGGCCCTGGCCCACCGTGCTGGGGCTGATCGTATTGGGCCTCATCGGCCCGGCGCTATCGTGGTTCAGTTTGCGTTGGGCTATCCAAACAGCCGAGGCTTATTTTCATTCGGAGGAACTGTTACCGGAGGAACTGCAAATCCTCGAAGCCATCGCCGGAGGCGCGAGCAATAAGGACGTTGCCGAGCGCTTCTTTTGGAGCGACACCACCGTGAAACGCCGGGTACAGGAGATTATGGAAAAGCTCGGCGCGTCCAGCCGGGCGCAGGCCATTGCCGAGGCAGTGAGGCGAGGGTGGATTTAGGACTCAAAAGCAAACTGCAAGCGGCCTGCTGCGGGGGGCGATCATTCGGGCGAAAGAGGCGGGGTCAGAGCAAGTAGTCCTTTCGCCCAGGCCGTATCAGCCGGGCGGAGGCGTGGGAGCGGAGGGCTGCCCGAGTAATCCAAAGCCTCGGCATAGTGGCCCCGGCTGTAAACGGTGTTGAAAATGGATTGCAGAGTCAGCGGCACATCCTCGAACGGCGGGCGGAGGGGGATGGCAATGGTCGGCAGGGTGTCGCGCAAATCGAAGAGCCAGGCTTCGTAGGGCCGCTCGGGATTATCCAGCGGGACGATGAAAACACGCTCCTCAATATTTACGAGGAAGTTAGGCGAGACGGCATCGGCAATGGTGTCGCTGACCGAATTGATGAACCGGCTGTGGAAGCCGCCCCAACTGCTTGGCTCCTCCAAATACGGATCCATCCCGGGAAATGGTGATGGCATGGCCGGACTCTCCTTCCTCGCGCGATTATTGTAGCACGGCGTTTGGAAGTTGACCCTTTCGTCTATTAGTTTGACCCGGACGTGAATTGTCCGGCAACCTACATGCCTCGGCTAGACGGCTGAGTAGTTACGATTATCTTACTATTCTGAAGCGCTCAACGTTCGAGTTGATCTGGCACACGTCGTCGTAGAATCGGCGCAGCCAGTCACGGACGATCTCGGGCGAGGCGATCCGCGCATCGGCTTGAGCGAGTTCGTATCGCTGCCCGACGCCAACCGCGATTCCGCCCCCTTGGCGGATGACGGCAAAGGCTTCTTCATCTTTATCGTCGTCGCCAAAATAGACGAGCAGAGCGCCAGCTGCGTGGATCTGATCGAGCAACCATTCTACCGTGTGCCCTTTATGCGCCGCTGCTGGTGCAACTTCAAGGAAGCGGTCGCCGCCCAGAATGCGGAAGTTATCGGCCGAGACGGTCTGCGTGGCTGCGACCCGCGCGGTATTCAACACGACATCGGCCTCAGCGGGATCGGCCCACCGGGCGTGGAGCGCAACGGCCAGGCCTTTGTCTTCCAATAAGAACCCGTTACGCTTATCAGTCAAGCGTTCCCATTCTGCTTTCACCTGCGCTATGACAGGGCGAATCTGCGCCGGTGTTACACCTCGCGTCATCAGCTTCCCGCCCCACTGAACTTCCATGCCGTAGGTTCCGGCCAGAATGAGTCCGGGGATTGGCAGCATCGCTTGTAAAGAAGACAAGGGGCGCCCGCTCAGGATAATGGTGTGGATGGCCGAGACGTGTGTCAGGTCGTTCAGCAGCGTGAGCAATGTTCCATCAGGCCGTGCTTCGTCCGGAGTGCGCGCAATGGGCACCAGCGTGCCGTCGTAGTCCAGAAACAGAACCAGGTGCCTGCCCGCCCGCAACTGGCGGCGAGTGTTGGCCAGCACTTCTGACCCGATCATCATATCAAACCTTCAAGAAATTCCCGAGACCACCAGGTTATGTCTTCGGCCTTGACACGGTTTCTCATCGCCTCCATGCGCCAGTGCTGCTCAGGCTTGGGCATCCGCAACGCCTGAGCGATAGCCGTCGCTACATCTTCCTGACTGTAAGGATTCGTAATGAGCGCTTCAGGAAGTTGATAGGCCACCCCGGCGAATTCGCTCAGAATGACCACTCCATCCTCGTGTATCCGCGCGGCGGCGTATTCCTTCGCGACCAGATTCAAGCC
Source organism: Chloroflexota bacterium (assembly GCA_016213135.1). GTDB lineage: Bacteria > Chloroflexota > Anaerolineae > Anaerolineales > VGOW01 > VGOW01. Next base: position 3,600 of record JACRBQ010000021.1, read on the forward strand.
GTCTCGCAACGGAGTGACGAGAGCGATGTCGGCAGAACGAAAATAGGCGATTAGTTCGGAGGGAGAAAAGGCGCGATGCAGGTAGCGAATTGGGATCCAGATGTCATCGCTGAACCGTCCGTTGATTCGCCCTACGGTTTCATCAATTTCGCGTTTTTTCAGTCGGTAGGCCTCGACCTCCAGCCGAGACGGCGTCACAATCTGGATCAGGCTGAATTTTCCCCGCCAGACGGGGTGTTGTTCGAGCAGGTATTCGATGCCACGCAATCGCTCGACGATGCCTTTGGTGTAATCCATCCGCTCGACGCCAACGATCAGCGTGCCTGCCCCAATCGCTTCGCGCAGGCGCTGAACCCGCGCCTCTGTTCGCGGCAGCCGGGCTTCGTGGTCAATGGCCGCATAGTCAATCCCGATCGGCCGGGCAATGACGCGAGTAGATCGTCCGGCATAGTGAATTAACTCGCCGTCGGCCTGTGCCCCCAGCAGTTCGACCACCGTCGCGGTGAAGTTTCGGGCATAGTCTGGAATGTGGAAACCGATGAGGTCGCAGGACAGGAGCCCTTCGAGCAATTGCCGGCGCCAGGGCAGGGTGCGAAAAATGTCGACCGGCGGAAAAGGGATGTGCCAGAAGAAGAGCAGGCGAGCGGCCGGCCTCTGCTGGCGGATATAGAAAGGCGTGCGGGCCAAATGGTAATCATGCACCCAAAAAGTATCGTTCGCATGGGCTTCTGCCAGAGCAGACTGGGCGAATTGCTGGTTCACCCCCTCGTAGACCTGCCATTCAGCCCCATCGTAACGCACCCTGCCCAGAAAGTAGTGGCACAACGGCCACAGGGCGCCGTTTGAGAACCCCTGGTAGAACTTGCGCATCTGTTCCAGCGTCAGCGGGAGGTGGTGAAGTTCAAAGCGCGGCTTGCGCGGCGGGACAGCAAATTTCCCGGCGGGTTCGCCCCATGCGATCCAGACTCCGCCCACCTGCTCCAGCATGGGCAGAAGCGATGTGACCAATCCGCCGACTGTTCTCTCGCAGGTCACGCCTTTGCGAGTGACGTGCACCCGATAAGGCCCGCGATTTGACAGGAGTATCAAGCGAGGCGCCGATTTCACGCTACGTTTTCTCTCCCGGACTTGACGATGCCGGCGATCAACGGTTCCATGTGTCGTGCAAATATGGCAGGCCACGTGTACTCCTGCCTCACACGCCGCCGCAGACGGTGAGCCGCATCCTGTTCGGCCCACGCCATGATACGTCCTGCAACCTCAGTGGCCGGTTCGTCCGGCATGATGCGCTGGGTGAGGAATTCGCCAAGTTCCTCCACGATGGGTATAGCTGTGACAAAAACCGGCTTGTCGGCCAACCCGGCTTCCAGCACGGGCATGCCGAATCCTTCACGATGGCTGGGCATGAGCACAATATCGGAGATTCGGTATAGCTCGGCGACCACTGCCGGATTGAGCCTGAGCGGTTGAGAGAGCATGGCTGTGCCATTATAAATGAACACTACCTCCTCATCTACCCCCAGGGTGCGGCGAAGCGCGTGTAACTCCCCGAAATAGACTTCAATGTCCGGGGCGTGCGGATCGGGCGGCCCGGTAATCACCAGCCGGGGGCAGACCCCGGCGGCTTTGAGCGCGGCGGTTACGTGCAGGCCATATTCGATATTCTTCGCGCGCGTGATCCGAATCGGCATCAACATTACGATATCGGCCTCCAGCAGGCCGCAGGCCTCTACCAAATGCCGCCCCACATCTGACAGACCGAGCAGTAACACCGGATCCACTCCATTGGGGATCACGCGAATGCGCTCGGGAGAACAGCCGAGCACCTCGGCCAGCAAACGCTGGCGGCGAGACGAAACTGCCACGTAGGTTGCCGCTGGCCGATACGCACGGAGCCAGTCCCACGGAACCCCTGAACGCAATGGGCCCCGGCCGGGATTCACATGCGCCGACACATCGTGACACCATACGATCAGGCGGCGGACGATGCCCTGATCTGCCAAACGATGCATCGCCGCCGTCAGCGGCAGGTTGAAGTGCGTGGTCATGATATTGTGAGCCACGACGACATCGGCCCGGGCAAGAAGCTCCCGCAGAACTCTTTCGATCCGGTCGCTTAGCGCAAAGAATTCTTTCGGCACTTCGCCATCGGCCAACGCAGCCGCAACGGCCAGGTTCTCAGGATATTCCGAGTCGATTTCGGGGATGATCTTGACTTCGAAAGACTCTGGCGAACTCAATGTTCCACCGCGCCCGGCCACGATGGTGATCGAGTATCCGGCGTCCATGAACAGCCGGGCGTGCTCGGCGATGACGGCCTCAACACCGCCGACGACGGGCGGAGCCGTGTGGTGGAGAATTGCGACACTGGGCTTGGCGGCAATCATTTGGAGATCACGATGAGGCAGCGCCCGGTCCCGTCGAAGTAGGGCGGTCGAGTTTCAGCCAAAAGTATTCGTAGGGTTGCAGGGTGAGTGCATAGGGCTTACCCGTCACTGGGGGGAACTCGCGGCCCGTCAACAGGCCGCGAACTCTCGCACCTTTCCATTGGCGCAAAGTCGGAGAAAGGCGCTGGGGTGAGGGCGAAAGATTATTCAGTGTCAGAAAAGTTTCGCCATTGTAGGTGTGCACTATCGCCAGCACGGCGCGATTCTTTAGCGGCAGAAATTCGTGCCGGCCGCGCCCAAACGCCCGATTCTGTTTCCGCACAGCGATCATGCGGCGCACGGTGTGCCAGAGCGAGTTGGGGTCGGCGCGCTCAATGGCCACGTTGACGCGCCGGTATCCGTATCGTTCGTCGTCAATCAATGGCGCATAGAGACGTTCCGACGGAACGTCTCTACCGGAGAAACCCGCATTGGGCCCGGCGTCCCACTGCATCGGTGTTCGCAGTCCGTCGCGGTCATCCAACCAGATATTATCGCCCATTCCGATTTCATCGCCATAATAAAGTATGGGCGATCCCGGCAGAGAAAGGAGAATCGCGAATGCGAGTTCAAGCTTGCGGCGGTCGCCGTCGAGCAGGGGCGCCAAACGGCGGCGAATGCCGAGATTGAGGCGCATCCGCGGTTCGGGCGCATAAGTGCGCCACATGAATTCGCGCTCTTCGGGCGTGACCATCTCCAGCGTCAGTTCGTCGTGATTGCGCAGGAAGGGGCCCCATTGGCAGTTCTCAGGGATGGATAACCGGCCAGTGGCGCGAAGGGTTTCTACTATTTTTGTGCGGTCGGCTTGCGCCAGCGCCATGAAAATGCGCGGCATCACCGGAAAGTGAAAAGCCATGTGGAATTCAGCCTGCCCTGAGCCTGTCGAAGGGTCACCGTCGCCGAAGTACGGGCGCACGTCGAGCGGCCACTGATTCGCTTCGGCCAGCAGGATCCGGCCAGGGTAGTGATCATCCATGAAGCGCCGAATCTCTTTGAGATAGGCGTGAGTCTCCGGAAGATTCTCGCAGTTCGTCCCTTCGCGCTCGAAGAGATACGGCGCGGCGTCGGCTCGGAAGCCGTCGAGGCCCAGATCGAGCCAGAACCTGATCACGTTCAGCATTTCGCGCCGCACGGCGGGGTGGTCGTAATTGAGATCGGGCTGGCAGGCATAGAAGCGGTGCCAGTAATACTGCCCGGCGAGTTCGTCCCAGGCCCAGTTCGATTTTTCGATGTCGAGAAATATGATGCGCGCGTCTTTGTATTTCTGATCGGTATCGCTCCAAACGTAGTAATCGCGATAGGGCGATGCCCGGGAAGCGCGCGCGGCTTGAAACCAGGGGTGCTGATCCGACGTGTGGTTGAGCACCAAGTCGGCAATCACGCGCAGGCCGCGCGCATGAGCCTCGGCTAGAAAGGTCTTGAAATCATCGAGCGTGCCGTAGTCGGGATGGATTCTGTAATAGTCGGAAATGTCGTAGCCGTCGTCCTTGAGCGGCGAGGCGTACATGGGCTGGAGCCACAGGCAGTCCACGCCGAGTTCTTTAAAGTAATCAAGTTTCGCGGTGAGGCCGCGAAAGTCGCCGTGTCCATCGCCATTGCCGTCGGCAAAAGCGCGGATATAGACTTCATAGAAGATAGCGTCTTTGAACCAGAGAGGCATATGGCGTATTGCACGTGGCGTATCGCATATGGCATATCGCATATGGCTCACGGCGCCACACGATAAGCGAAAGGCGGTAAGCGATAAGCGAATCAGCCCTTGACCGACCCGGCCAACAGGCCGCGCACGAAGTAACGTTGCAGGGCGAGGAAAACGATCAGCGGCAGAGCCATCGAGATGAAAGCGGCGGCGGTGAGCAAGTGCCAGCCGCTGCCGAGCGATGTGACCATGTTGCCTATCTGATACGTCAGCACCGGATGCTCGCCGCCCAGAAATACGAGAGCCACGAGCAGATCGTTCCAAATCCACAGGAATTGAAAGATGCCCAACGAGGCGATAGCCGGAGCCGACAACGGCAGCGCCAGGCGCCAAAACGCCGTCCAGTGCGACGCGCCGTCGAGGTAGGCTGACTCGAAGAGTTCTTGCGGCAGTGAGCCGAGAAAGTTGCGCATGAGAAAGATCGCATACGGCAGGCCGAAGCCGGTGTGAAACAACCAAATTCCAAAAAACGTTCCATTCAATCCCAATTGTGCATACAGGCGCGAGATGGGGATGAGAGTCATTTGCAGTGGTACGATCTGCAGGCCGACGAGCAGGGCGAACATGAACTGCCGCCCCGGGAAGTGCATCCACGAAAACGCATACGCGGCGAAGGCCGCAAAGAGAATGGGCAGGAGGGTCGAAGGAATGGCGACGAGCAGGCTGTTCAAAAACGCGCGCCCCATCCCGCGCGGGTTGCCCAAGTCGCGCCAGTCGCAAAAGAGATCGAGCGATTGTGTTCCGGCGGCGCAGTCGGCGGCGTAGTTGGTCGTGCCGCGGTAGCCCGTCATCGCGTCCGTGTAATTGTCGAGCGTGAAACGCGGACGTGCTTCGATGCCGGAGATGCGCCGGAGATAGGCGGCGACAGCCGCCGCTTGAAATTCGTCGGGAACGGGTGTATCGCCCAGGTGCGGCCGGCCGTTGATCTCCTTTTCGAGGGCGGCGATTAACGTAAACGAGCGGCGGTAGCTCTGCACAAGTTCTTGACGCGTGAGATCGGCGGCGGCGATCTTTTTGCCGTCACTGCCGTGGCACGCGGCGCAGAACTCGGCGTACTCGGCGGCGCCTTTGGGCGGCGATAGCGCCGTCCACCAGCCGGTTTCGGCCACGTCTTGAAATGGGCGGAAGGAGGTCACCAGCAAGCCGAGAGTCGGCAGCAACCACAGCCCGCACAAACCGATCAGCACGATGTGCGTCGGCAGACCGCCCAGCCACCGTTTCAAGCGCTGCGCGCTCATCGAGCGGCCTCCTGCGCGCGGAAGCGGCGGATGTTGTAGATCATGGCCGGGATGATGACCGCAATCAGCACGACGGCGATGGCGGCGGCGCGCCCGGTCTTGAAGCTGGTGTACATTTCAATGTACATGCGGTTAGCGATCACTTCTGTGCCGTAGTTGCCGCCGGTCATCACGTACACGATGTCGAAAATCTTCAGCACGTTGATGACCATCGTCGTGACCACGACGGCCACCGTCGGCAGGATTTGGGGCATCATGATGCCCCAAAAGACCTGCCACTCGTTTGCGCCGTCCACGCGCGCCGCCTCGATGATCTCCGTCGGCACATTTTTGAGCGCGGCGGCGAGAATGGTCATGCAGAAGCCCGTCCACATCCAGACGCCGACGACGATGAGCGCGACGGTGTTGATCCGCGGCTCGGTGAGCCACGAGACGGGCTGGCCGCCCAGCGCCGTCAGCAGGCCGTTGAGCAGGCCGATCTGGACTTGCCCCGATCCAAAGGCGTAAACAAATTTCCAGATCACGCCCGCGCCGACAAATGAAATCGCCAGTGGGAGAAAGATGATTGCTTTCGCGGGCGACTCGTAGCGCACGCGGTCGGCCAGGGCGGCGATGAGCAGGCCGAGCAGCACGGTGCCGCTGACCATGAGAAGAATCCATTTCAAGTTGTTGCCGAAGGCCGTTTGCATGACCGGCGAAGTCAGGGCATAGCGGTAGTTCTCAAACGCGCCCCAGCATGGCTCGCCGGCGATGCAGTTGTCGCCCGCCCAGCCGGTGTTGCCGGTGTTGCGGAAACTCAAGTAGAACGTGTTCAGCCCGGGATAGACGATGAAGGTCGCCATCACGATCAAAGCCGGGAGAAGGTAAGCCCACGGCGTCGCCCGGCCTTGTTTCATGATAGATGGAACTTGTTCAGCTTGCGCCGCCATATCTTTCCTCGCTATAGTTGTGGAACACCGAGTGTCTCGCGAAACGCCTCTATGCGAAAAGGAGACACTCGGTGTTCATGTTGGAGGCAGAGGCGAGTTGGCCGCTCGTCTCTGCCTCTCTGTTACTTCGTCGCTTCAGCCTGCACTTGAGCGGCGGCGGCGAGAGCGGCGTCGAGGTCGCCGCCGTTGACGTAGTCCACCAACGCCGTCCACTCGGCCTTGCCGAAGCCGCCGGGGATGGTGTCACCGATGTCCGGCGTGAAGCCCTTTGTGTTCGCCAATGCTTCACCCTTCTTGATCAGCGCCGGGTCGATGTAGTTGCCGGCCGCGCCCTTGTTGGGCGAGAGGTCAAAGCCGGACTTGGCCCAGTTCGCCCCGCCTTCGGTTGAAGACAGGTAGGCCACCAGCGCCCGGACTGCGGGCGTGTCACTGAATGCCATCATCCAGTCCGCCCCGCCCTGCAACCCCTGCGCGCCGGGGATGGCGAAGAAGTCGTAGTCCGTGCCATATTTCAGGTCGGTGTACTTCTTGGCTACTTCGCCGCCCGCAAACCCGGACTGCTTGACCATCATCGCTTCCGGCGGGTCAGAATACGGTTTGTAGATCGCGTCGAGGAAGCTGGTCGAGAGTGTGCCTTGCGCGCCGCCCACCGTGTACTTGGGGTCGCGCGCCCACTTGCCGTAGATCTCGTAAGCGTCTTTCACGCCGGCGTCGTTGTAGGCCACGTCACCGGAGATCAGGTCGAGCACGTACTGCGGCCCCTGCTTCACCAGCAGAATGTCCTGAATGAAGTCGGAGCCGGTCCAGCCGGTGGCGTCGCCGGATTCCATGCCCATGCTCCACGGCACGTCGCCGTTGGCCTTCATCTTCTCAACCAACGCCTCCAACTCCGCCCACGTCGTCGGCACCGCGTACCCCTTCGCCGCAAACACCGCCGGGCTGTACCAGATGATGGTCTTGATGTCGGCCTTCACCGGCAGACCCAGCCATTTGCCGTTCACCGTGCCGGGCGCTTTGAAGAAGTCGGCGTAGTTCTCGCCCTGCGCGCCCAGTTTGTCCATCGGCACTAGCGCGGCTTCATACTGCACCAATTGCGCCGTGTTCCAGAAGGCGATGTCCGGCGGTGTGCCGGCTTGCACTTTGGTGTCCAGCAATGCTTGATCGCGCGTGGACTCCGGTTTGATCACGAGGCCGCAGGCATCCACCAGCGGCTTGAGGATTTCATTCAGCCGCGTTTCCTCCTGCCCTGACCACTGATACAACATCGTGATCGTATCACCCGCTTTCGCCCCCAGGCAGTCAATCCCGCCGGCCACAGGCGCGGATGTGGCGGGGGCCGCCGTTGGGGCGGCCGTCGTTGCCCCGCCACCGCAAGCTGTGATGAGCATGGCGGCGATGACAACGGTCGAAAACAGATATCCGATTTGCTTGTTCATGTGTCTCCTCCACTTCGATAATCGAATGCTACTATCCTTTGCATGTTAACGAAAAGTCTGGGAATTGTGACCACCTCCTTTCTGTAGACCGCGTTGGCGATCAGGCTGGATGGGTTAGGCCTGCGGCTGCGCCGCACGAGGCGCGCACAACGAGTTCGGTTTCCAGTACTACTTTGGGATTCCGAATCTCCTCTTGCGCAATGATGCGAGTGAGCAAATCCACCGCCGCCCAGCCCAGCCCGGCCGCAGGAATGCGCACGGTGGTGAGGGGCGGGCTAACAGACTCGGCTAAGGGAATGTCGTCAAAGCCGACGAATGCAATATCATGTGGCACGCTCAATTTTTTTTTGTGTACGGCCCGAAGCGCGCCTAATGCGACGACATCCGAAGCAACAAACACCGCCGTCGGGCGAGGGATCATGTCCAGCAATTCGTTCATTGCCGCTTCGCCGCTCTGTGGCGTGAACTGGCCGTAGCGCACCAGCGATAAATCATAAGGAATCCCGGAAGTTTCCAGGGCCTGCCGAAAGCCGATCAGCCGATCCAAACTGGCAGAATACGCGGTCGAGGCATTCGTTATCAGCGCAATACGGCGATGCCCCAAGCCGATGAGATGCTCGGTCGCCAACCGAGCGCCGCCGATGTTATCTACATCTATGAAAGGAATGTCTGTTTGGGACAGTTGCCCCACGAGAACGACGGGCGCACCTTCGGCGTGAATCTTCAGAAGCTCCCGATCATCGAAGCGCGGGCCGGAGAGGATAATGCCGTCCACATGCCGCTCTCGGATGAGGCGCACGTAAGCCCCAGAGTTATCCTCGGGGGTGATGGGTTCAAATAAGACGTGAAAGCCTTGAGCGGTTGCCGCTTGGCTGACGCCACCCAGCATTTGCGGCAGGAGGTGGTCGGCGAAAACTTGGTCCGGGGTCTGGCGCAGAATGAAGCCGATGGTTTTGGTCTTGCCAGAAGCCATTCGGCGGGCAGAGGCGTCGGGGTGGTAGTTGAGTTGACGAGCAACCTCGATCACACGCTGGCGAGTGTCCTCGCTGATACGTATGCCGGGAACGTTGTTCAGCACAAAGGAAACCGTTGTGCGGGAGACTCCGGCATGTTCAGCAACATCTCTGGAAGTGGCTCTTTTTGACATGGTAAATCGTGTTAGTAAACCGTGTTATCAAGTATACTGGAATTGTGGCAGTGGAGTCAAGTTTCAACTGCGACTGACGTTGATCGCCTATCTGGCCCAGCCGCAAATGATGAGGCGGATCGCGAATATGTGTTTCAGGGCAAGCCTACCGTCCGGTTTCAGCCCTACGATGGGACGCTGAACAATTAGACGGCACTGCCAGCAGACGCGCCCGATGTGGGCGCGTGCCCGCGCTCGGTGAACACACGCGCGAGGTGTTGGCCGAGTTGGGGCTGGATAATGCAGCGGGATAGTCGCTAGATATCGAGCAACCGGGTGATGTCCTTCCGCCCGGCGGGTGACATCCCACACTATGAACGGCGACTGCCGCATGTTACGTTGGCCCGATAAAGCCAACCAGTCCCTCGATTAGTTCATCTCTGCCAAAAATGATGCGCTTGTGGGGAAGGATACCTTTCCGCTCGGGCACTGACACCCTTCGCGCATTGCATCGGATGCTGTGGGCCGTCCCCGGCATCATGGCGCTCATCGGCGTTGTCTTTATCCTGATCGAGAATTCGCGCCACATTGGCAGTCCGGGCTGGCCCTGGCCCACCGTGCTGGGGTTGATCGTGTTGGGCCTCATCGGCCCGGCGCTATCGTGGTTCAGTTTGCGTTGGGCTATCCAAACGGCCGAGGCTTATTTTCATTCGGAGGAACTGTTGGCCCGCCGCAATCAGGAACTGGCGGTTCTCAACAGGCTGGCGATGGCCGCCAGCCAGTCATTGGATCTGGACAAAACAATCGCCACCGCTCTCGAGCAAACGATGGAGACCCTGGGGGCCGCGGCCGGGATGGTTTTCCTGCAGGGCAACGGCCGCCCCGGTCTGCGCCTTGAGGCGCACCGCGGCATTTCAGTAGAGATGGCCGAGAAGGAATCTCGCCTGGCCCCCGGCCATTGCCTGTGCGGGCAGGCAGTTCAGACTCGTCAGGTACTCTTCGCCGGCGAGGTGGACAAGGATGTGCGCTGCACGTCCAATTTGTGCATCTGCGAGGGTTTTCGCTCGGTGGCCTGTGCCCCGTTGGAAGTCAAAGGCGATCTCGTGGGGCTGCTGCAACTGGCCAGCCCGCACGTCGGCCACTTCGTTGAAAGTCAACGGGATTTTGTGGGCGCCATGGCGAGACAAATCGGCGTTTCAATTGAAAACGCGCGGCTGTACGATACGGTTCAAACATTCAATATTGAGCTTGAACAGAAGATCAATCAGCGCACGCGCGAACTGGAATCGGCGCGCTGGGCGCTGGCCGAGAAGGCCCGGCAGTTGCAACGCCTGCTTAGCGAGTCGTACCGTATCCAGGAAGCCACGCGGGCGCGCATCGCTCATGATATGCACGATGGCGTGACGCAAATGATCATCGGCGCGTTGTACGAAACACAAGCCGCCCGCCAGGCGTTGGCGGATGATCCCGACCGCGCCGCCGAAAACCTGACTCGCGCTCAACAACTGCTCACCGAAGTCGAGGTGGAGATACGGCGCGTGATCTACGATCTCCACCCGCCGGTGCTGGATGCGATGGGGCTGGTGGTGGCCCTCAAGCGGTTTGCCGCGAACTACACGGCCACTTTTGGCATCGACTGCCCGGTTCAAGTGGCCGGCCAGCCGAAGCGGCCGCCCAAAGAGATCGAAGCGGCCATCTATCGCATTCTGCAGGCGGCGCTGCACAACGTGGCCACGCACGCTCAGGCCCGGCGGGCGACAGTCAGCTTCGACTTCGGGACGGCCTGGATGCAAGTGGCCGTGGAAGACGACGGCGTCGGCTTCGATCCCGAGTCGGTGATCAATTTGCCCGGCGAGCATTTGGGCCTGATCGGAATGAAGGAACGGGCCGAGGGCCTGGGCGCTACTCTCACGGTGAACTCGGCCGCCGGGCACGGAACGCGCGTGGAACTGCGGCTGCCCTCGCCGGCCTATGCGGATTGACATGGCCACCGACCGGCAACCCATTCGCATTCTAATCGTCGACGACCATCCGGTGGTGCGGCACGGGCTGCGCAGCCTGCTGGCCGGGCAACCCGATCTGGAAGTAGTGGGCGAGGCCGACACTGGCGCCGACGTGCTTCCGCTTCTATCAAGCCACGAAACTGACGTGATCCTGTTGGATATCCAATTGAAAGGGCAGAGCGGCATCGAGGTGGCCCGGCGCATCCGTCACGCGCATCCCGTGGTGAAGATCATCATTCTCACCACATACGATGACGAGAGCCTGCTGCACGACGCGTTGGAGGCCGGCGTCCACGCCTTTCTGCTCAAGAGCGTGTCCCACGAGAGCCTGCCCGACTCCATCCGTGCGGTGGTGCGCGGTGAACGGCTGTTGAGCACGCCGCTGGTCAGCACCGTGCTGTCGAATTATCAAAAACTGGCGCAGGAGCAAGCGCGACGCGAGGCCGGGTTGACGCCGGAGGAACTGCAGATCCTCGAAGCCATCGCCGGAGGCGCGAGCAATAAGGACGTTGCCGAGCGCTTCTTTTGGAGCGACGCCACCGTGAAACGCCGGGTACAGGAGATTATGGAAAAGCTCGGCGCGTCCAGCCGGGCGCAGGCCATTGCCGAGGCAGTGAGGCGAGGGTGGATTTAGGACTCAAAAGCAAACTGCAAGCAGCCCGCTGCGGGGGGCGATCATTCGGGCGAAAGAGGCGCGGTTGGGGCAAGTAGTCCGTTTGCCCACGCCGCATCGGCCGGGCGGAGGCGCGGGAGCGGAGGGGTGCCGGAGTAATCCAAAGCTTCGGCGTAGTGGCCCCGGCTGTAAACGGTGTTGAAAATGGATTGCAGAGTCAGCGGCACATCCTCGAACGGCGGGCGGAGGGGGACGGCAATGGTCGGCAGGGTGTCGCGCAAATCGAAGAGCCAGGCTTCGTAGGGAGGCGGAGCATCCCCGCGTTTTAGCAAAGCGTAGTAATCACTCTTGCCCGTCACTTCTTCCGGGCGCTCTCCCGCGCGCAACAGGTCAATCTCAATCCAGTGCGTCTTGGAAGCCATGACTGTTCTGCGCTTCCGCAAAAAAGCCTCACGGCCATCCGTGCCGGCCGCCTTGTTGAAAGGCGAGAGCACTTCAATCGTCGTGACGACTTCGCGACTGTGTGTGTCTCGAATTTCGATGAAGCGGTCGCGGATTTCCAGATCGTAGATCGGCTCAATCAGTGTCGGTTCGGTGATGACGGCTTCCGAGACTCGTGATCCTCCCCGCGTCCCCGGCTTGGTGACGATGTAAACATCCGGCACGATGGGTCCCCGCCGCTTGGGATCATCAAGCGGGACAATGTAAACGCGCTCCTCAATCCGCGCGACAAAGCTGGGTGAGATGACGTCGGCTAGATTCTCGCTGACGGCATTGATCAGCCGACTGTGAAAGTCGCCCCAACCACTCGGCTCCTCCAAATAAGGGTCCATCCCGGGAAATGGTGATGGCATAGTCGTGATCTCCTTCCCTGCGAGTCCTGTCCGAAGACCCGTAGCATAGGGGCCGGCTAAAGCCCCCTTTTGGGTGTCCCCACCGCCCACGAGGGGCGATGCTACCTTTTCGGACGCGATTATTGTAGCACGACGTTTGGAAGTTGACCCTTTCGTCCATTAGTTTGACCCGGACGTGAATTGTCCGGCGACCACAGAATTCGTACAATGAAACAGGCAGCAAATACGCCGCCTGTTTCATTTTGTTTTCCGACCGGAATACTCCTCATGGCCTTCCGACACGAAATCGAAGCCCTCAGCAGTCAGAATGCTAACTTGTGTTTTCAGTGCAGCAAATGCTCCGCCAGCTGTCCGCTGGCCGACATGATGGATCTCAAACCGGCGCAGGTGATGCACAGCATCCGTCTGGGCCGGGAAGAGGCCGTGCTCAACAGCACGGCCATCTGGCTGTGCCTGGGTTGCGAGACATGCTCGGCCCGGTGCCCACAACAGGTAGAACCGGCTGCGGCCATGGCCGCAGCGCGCGTGATCGCTCTCAAAAGGGGAATACAGCCGAGCGTCAAAGAGGTCGGCATCTATTACCGCGGCTTTGTGGACAACATGCGGCTCAACGGCAAGATTCACGACGCCTCGGTGGCGGGCGTCACTCAGTTGCTCACCGGCCAGTTTACGAGCAGCCTGCCGATGGCTTGGAAGCTGTTGACCCATGGTCGGCTGAAGCCGCCGCCGCTGCCGTTTGGAGGCGGCGGCTTCCGGCGGTTGTACAACAATGTGCTGGCGAAGGAACGCGAGACGTGATGCTGAATACTTGCGTATCAAGTCTCTGTTGGGATAAGGAACGCTTGCGATGAAGTACGGCTACTACCCCGGTTGTTCCCTCGAAGGCATCAGCGCCGAGTACGACGACTCCATTCGCAGCCTGTTCAAGCGGCTCGATGTGACGATTGAGGACCTGCCCGGCTGGATTTGCTGCGGCACGGTGGCCGCCCCCTCCATGTCCCGCCTGCTGGGCCTGGCCACCCCGTTATGGAACGTGGCCCGGGCGAAGCAGGCCGGTTACGACCAACTCATCGCCCCGTGCAGCGCCTGCCTGTACCACTTCAAACACGCAGCCCAGCAGGTGGCCGAAAGCCCCGCCCTGCGGGCGGAAGTCGAAGCGGTGCTCGCGCTTGGCGTGCCGCTGGCCTCGCTGCCTCCCACGGTTCACCCGCTGGAGATTCTCAGCGCCGACGCATTTGAGTCGCGGATCAACCAATTGGTGCAGCGCGACCTCTCGGCTCTGAAAGCCGTGTGCTACTACGGCTGCCACATTTCGCGCCCGGCCAAAGTGATGCAGTTCGACGATCCTGAGAATCCGCAGAGCATGGATCGTTTGATGAAATGGGTGGGGGTGCAAGTGTTGGACTGGCCGTCCAAAGTGGATTGCTGCGGCGCGCATTTCAGCCTGATCAAACCCGGCATTGTGGTAGACCTGTGCACCCGTCTCTTCGAATCGGCGCTGGAGGCCGGAGCCGAGGCAATTATTGTCGGCTGCCCGATGTGCCACGCCAACCTTGACACGCGGCAAGACGAGATCGCCGCGAAGCTGGGCCGGCCGCTTAACATGCCGGTGCTCTATTTCTCGCAGGTGCTGGGCTTTGCGCTGGGTCTATCTCCCGATGTGTTGGGCTTCAAGAAACATATCGTCGATCCGGTTCCGTTGATGTTGGAGAAATGCCATTTAAGTGCCTAAAGTGGAAAGTGGCTAAAGTGCGAAGTGAAACCTCGCTTTAGGCACTTCAGTCACGTCGCACTTTAGTCACTTCAGTCACTTCCCACTTCAGACACTTTAGGCACTTTAGACACTTCTAATCATGAACGACCCGTTCCCCTCTCCTCTGAATCAAAACGGCAAGACCGTCGGCGCGGTGATGGTGGTCGGCGGAGGCATCGCCGGGATGCAGGCCAGCCTCGATCTGGCCGACGCCGGTTTCAAGGTCTACCTGGTTGAGAAGGAAGCGGCCATCGGCGGGCACATGGCCGCTCTCGACAAAACCTTTCCCACCAACGACTGCGCCATGTGCACCATCAGCCCGCGCCTGGGGGCCACGGCCGGTCATTGCAACATCGAGATTCTAACTAACACCGAGCTGCTCAAACTCGACGGCGAGGCCGGCCACTTCACGGCCACCGTGCGCAGGAACCCGCGCTACATCGACGCCGGCAAGTGCACAGGCTGCGGCGACTGCGCCGCCGTATGCCCCATCGTCGTCTCCGACGGCTTTAACACCGGACTCAATCAACGCAAAGCGGCCTACAAGCTGTATCCGCAGGCCGTGCCCAACGCCTACGCCATAGAGAAAAAAGGCGTTGCGCCCTGCCGTGACGCCTGCCCGGCCGGCCAGCGGGCGCAGGGCTACATCGCCTTGATTCGCGAGGGCCGCTACGCCGAGGCGCTGCGGGTCATCAAAGAGGACAATCCCTTCCCCGGCATCTGTGGTCGCATCTGCAATCACCGCTGCGAAACGGCCTGCAACCGGAATCTCGTTGACGAGCCGATCTCGATTGCTGCGCTCAAACGCTTTGTGACCGACAAGGTTTACGCGGAACCTTACACCGCGCCGCCGCGCGCCAAACGCAAATTTGACGAGCGAGTCGCCATCATCGGCGCCGGACCGTGCGGCCTCACCGCCGCCAAAGACCTGTTGCTGGTCGGATATGGCGTCACCGTGTTCGAGGCCCTG
Organism: Chloroflexota bacterium; assembly: GCA_016213135.1. Taxonomy (GTDB): domain Bacteria; phylum Chloroflexota; class Anaerolineae; order Anaerolineales; family VGOW01; genus VGOW01. Next base: position 18,647 of record JACRBQ010000021.1, read on the forward strand.
CCGGTCGCAGGCGGGATGCTGCGCGTGGGCGTGCCGGAATATCGCCTGCCGACCGCCATCATCAATCGCGAGGTGCAGGAGATCATCGACCTCGGCGTCGAGCTACGCTTGAGCACCCCGGTGGAAAATCTGGACGATCTGTTCGCTCAAGGGTTTGGGGCGGTGCTCATCGCCGTCGGCGCGCACGAGGGCAAACGCTTGCCGATCCCCGGAGCCGATCATCCGGACGTGCTGATCAATACCCGCTTCCTGCGTGATGTCCGTCTGGGCAACGGCCACAACTTGAGAGATCGCCACGTGCTCGTGCTGGGAGGCGGCAACGTGGCAATGGACTGCGCCCGCACGGCTTTGCGGCTGGGCGCAAAGCAAGTGGATGTGGCCTGCCTCGAGTCACACGAGACCATGCCCGCCCATCACGAGGAAGTGGCCGAGGCCGAAGAAGAGGGCATCACAATGCACCCCGGTCGGTCATTCAACCGGATACTCAATGCGAATGGCCGCATCACCGGGGTCGAAGCGGTGAGCGTCAGCTTCATGCAGTTTGAGGCGGACGGACGGCTGACAGTGGAAACCGTCGCCGGCAGCGAACACGTGCTGGCCTGCGACACAGTGATTTGTGCCATCGGCCAGCGGGCCGGGCTGGCCTTCATCCCCGAGGATGGCGGGGTTGGCGTGACACGCCAGCGCATGATTGCGGTGAACCCCAACACGTTTTCCACCAGCCGCCCGGGTGTGTTTGCCGCCGGGGACGCCACCACGGGCACGTCGTTCGTGATCGAGGCCGTGGCCGCCGGGCACAAAGCCGCGGGCAATATCCACAAATACCTGCGGGGCGAGAATCTGGAATTGCGCCATCATGCCGACCTGCCTGTCGTGTGGCTGTCGCCGACCGATGTGGCGGCGCGCGTCCGCAACGGCGAAATCGCGGTGAAATCGCGCGCGCGGATGGCCGCGCTGGAGGCCGGGTCGCGCCGCCAGTCATTTGAAGAGGTCAACCTGGGCTACACCGAAGAGGAAGCGCGGGCCGAGGCGGCCCGATGCCTCCAATGCGGCGTGTGCTCGGAGTGCCTCTCGTGCTACTACAAATGCGCTGCCGGGGCCATCAAACACAACGATACTGCCCGCACCGAGCAATTGCAGGTCGGCGCGGTGATTATGGCCTCGGGCTTCGAATTGTACGACGCGCGACTCTCCGGTGAATACGGCTTCGGTCGTTACCCCAATGTCGTCACCGGACAGCAGTACGAGCGCATCCTGTCACCCACCGGCCCGTACGCCGGCCACCTGCAACGCCCCTCCGATGGGAGCGAACCCAAACGCATCGCGTGGATTCAATGCGTCGGTTCGCGCCGCGCCGATCGCAACTGGTGTTCGGCAGTGTGCTGCATGTACGCCACCAAGCAAACGCTGATCACTCAAGAGCATAGGCCGGGAACCAACTGCACGGTTTTTTTCATCGACTTCCGCGCTTACGGCAAGGGCTTCGACGCCTATTACGAGCGCGCCCGCGCCTCGGGAGTCCGTTACGTGCGGGCGATGCCGGCTTCGATCAAACAGGATCCGCAAACGAAAAACCTTGAGATTCAGTACGCGCTGCCCGATGGGAGCATCACGACCGAAACGTTCGATCTGGTGGTGCTCTCGGTAGGCCTGCAAGCGCCGACGGGCATGGCCCGGCTGGCTGAAGAGTTGGAAGTGCGCCTGACGCCCGACGGGTTCTGCCGCACGACCAACCTTTCGCCGTTGAACACGACTCGCGACGGCGTGTACGTGTGCGGGCCGTTTGCCGAGCCGAAGGACATACCCGAAACGGTGATGTCGGCCAGCGCCGCGGCCGCGCGCGCCATGACTCTGCTGGCGGACGCGCGCCATACGCTGGTGAAGCCGAAGGAGTACCCGCCGGAGATTGACGTCTCGGGCCAACCGCCGCGCATTGGCGTGTTCGTCTGCCATTGCGGCACGAACATTGCCGGGGTGGTGGACGTGGCTGCCGTGACCGAATACGCCCGCACCCTGCCCAACGTGGTCATGGCCGATCACAACCTGTTCACTTGCTCGACCGATTCGCAGGCCAAGATTCGCGCGGCGGTCAGGGAATACAACCTCAACCGGGTCGTGGTCGCCTCGTGCACCCCGCGCACGCACGAGCCGCTGTTCCAGAACTGCATCCGCGAGGCCGGGCTTAACTTCTATTTATTCGAACTGGCCAACATCCGCGACCAGTGCTCGTGGGTTCACCGCGACCGGCCGCAGGCCGCCACCGAAAAGGCTGAAGACTTGGTGCGGATGGCTGTCGCGAAGGCGAGGCTGATGGAGCCGCTGCAACGCAAAGCGCTCGAATTCAATCACGACGCGCTGGTTATTGGCGGCGGGCTGGCGGGGATGACGGCGGCGCTCGAACTGGCCGATCAGGGATTTCGGGTGTCGCTGGTCGAGCGGCAGGAGCAGTTGGGCGGCAACATGCGCCACTTGCGTTTCCTGCTCAGCAATGCCAATCCGCAGGAGTTGTTGGTCAAACTGATCGGGCGGACGACCCATCATTCCAACATTCATACGTTCCTCAACGCCGAGATTGCCGCCTTTGAGGGCAGTGTGGGGAAGTACAAGACCACAATGCGAAGTGCGGAGTTTGAAGTGTCTAAAGTGCGAAATGGAGCCGATCCCAACTTCGCACTTCACACTTTAGGCACTTCCCACTTCACCCTTCATCACGGCGTCGTCATTGTGGCCACCGGCGCTCAGGCTTACCGGCCCACCGAATACCTCTACGGCCAGGATTCGCGCGTTCTAACTCAACTCGAACTCGAAAACCTCCTCGCCAATCAGCCATCAACAATCAGCAATCTAAAATCCCTCGTCATGATTCAGTGTGTTGGCTCGCGCACTGCCGAGCGGCCCTATTGCAGCCGCTTGTGTTGCGGGCAGGCCGTAAAGAACGCGCTGGAGATCAAAAGGATCAGCCCTGAAACTGAAATCTATATCTTGTATCGCGACATCCGCACTTACGGTTTGATGGAGCGGCACTACCGGCAAGCGCGCGAGGCCGGGGTGATGTTCCTGCGCTTCGAAGCCGACCGGCCGCCGATTGTCGGGGCCGACGGGCACGATGTCGGGGCCGACCCGCGTGTAGGGGCCGACCCACGTGTAGGGGCCGACCCACGTGTAGGGGCCGACCCGCGTGTAGGGGCCGACCCGCGTGTAGGGGCCGACCCGCGTGTAGGGGCCGACCCACGTGTCGGCCCAAATGGGCACGAACACACGGGCGCGGGCGAACACATGGGTTCGCCCCTACAGGTGGTCGTCCACGACGCCATGCTGGAGGCGGACGTTCTGCTGGAGGCGGACAGGGTGGTGCTATCGGTGGCGACGGTGCCCCAACCGGACGCCGGGGAACTGGCGCAACTGTTGAAAGTGCCGCGCACGCAAGATGGTTTCTTCCAAGAGGCCCATCTGAAGCTGCGCCCGGTGGACTTTGCCAACGAAGGCATCTTCCTGTGCGGCATGGCTCACTACCCGAAAAAGGCCGCCGCCGAAAGCGTGACCCAGGCGGTGGCCGCGGCCGGGCGCGCAGCCACCGTTCTGGCGAATCGGGTCATCGAGATCGAGCCTACCATCTCACACGTGGTGGAAGAGAAATGTGACGGTTGCGCCTATTGCGTTGACCCGTGCCCGTTCAAAGCGATCAAGCTGGTCGAATACGTGAACGAGGCCGGACAGACAAAAAAGCGTGTGCAGGTGGACGAGACGGTCTGCAAAGGCTGCGGCACCTGCCAGGCCACCTGTCCCAAGGGCGCGATCTTCGTGTGGCATTTCAAGCTGGATCAATTGCGGGCTATGACGATGGCGGCGCTGGGGAAGTGACTAAAGTGGGAAGTGTCTAAAGTGGGGAGGTCACTTTAGGCACTTTAGACACTTCAGACACTTCGCACTCAGGAAGAAGATATGCCGACGAACAAGGAATTCGGCCAGCAACTGGAGAAGCGCACCAGGGCGTTCGCCGTGAGAGCTATCAAACTAGCCGCGAAGTTGCCGAACGATCGGACTGGAGACGTGGTTCGGTATCAAATGGTCAAATCGGGCACTTCGATTGGGGCCAATTACCGCGAGGCGAATCGCGCCGTCAGCCGGGCCGATTCCAAACACAGGATTTCCACCTGCGAGAAGGAAGCCAGTGAAACACAGTATTGGCTGGAAGTCATCATCGAGGCCGAGTGGCTGCCCGCTGAGCAGGTCCAACCCGATCTCAAAGAATGCAACGAACTTCTCGCCATCTTCACCTCTATCGGGAAGAGCACCAAATGACCACTTTAGACACTTCAGACACTTTAGGCACTTTAGACACTTCAGGCACTCCCACCTTTGAGCCCCTCATCATCACCTACTGTTGCTATTGGTGCTCCTACACGGCAGCCGATCTGGCCGGAACGTCTCGCACGCAGTATCCGCCCAACACACGCATGATCCGTGTCCAATGCAGCGGCATGGTGCATCCGAATCTGGTGATGGATGCGCTGACCAACGGCGCGGACGGCGTGTTGATGTGCGGCTGCCACGAAGGCGATTGCCACTACCGCGAGGGCAACCTGCGCGCCAAGGCCCGCGCCGACGCCATTGCGATGATGCTGGAGGATTTCAATCTTGAGCCGGAGCGTTACCGGCTGGAGTGGGTGTCGGCATCCGAGGGGCCGCGCTTTGCGCAGGTGGTGACGGAGATGGTCGAGAAGGTCCGGAAAGTGGGGCCGAGTCCGTATAAATGATTGTTGCACAGCCCGCAGGCGCCTTGCGGCCCCCGGGCACAAGAAGAACAGGACAATTGAAGGGAGACAATCTCATTAAACTCAGCACAGTGTTCATCTTTGCCGCCGCTGCCGGGCTGATCTTCGGGCTTGGCTTTCTGCTGATACCCAATCAGACGATGTCCATGTACGGCGTGGAACTGAACGACGCCGGGCAGTGGATCGCGCGCTACCTCGGAGCGACGTTTCTCGGCGTCGCGGTGTTGAACTGGCTTGTCCGGAACGCGCCGGCCTCCGACACACGGCGCGCCGTCGTGCTCGGCGACTTCGTCCTCTCCGCCCTCGGCCTCGTCGTGGCCGTGTGGGATCGGATCGCAGGCAGCGGGAACGCCCTGGTGTGGCTCACCGTTGCCATCTATCTGGTGCTGACGCTGGGCTTCGGGTACTTTCAGTTCATGAAGCCCGCCGCCTGAGGCCAGAGACCTTTAGGGTCTTCGAGACCCTAAAGGTCTGGCGCGGAAAAGATTGATCTGGAGGACTGTATCGTTTTCAAGGAGGTGCTCTATAAGAGGAACTCTCTGGCGCACAACCGACTCGACGTGTGTTTTCAAAACAAGGAAGGAGGAATGATGGCAGTAAAAGTAGCTCAGGAATGGTTCGCCATCTGCGGAGGCTGTGAGGTCACTATCCTCGACGTGGGCGAGCCCCTGCTCGACGTTCTGCCCGCGCTGGAGTTTGTGCATATGCCGGTGATCATGGATCACAAACTCTACGGCCAAACCGGCGAGAACAAGGTGATGGACATCCCCGAAGCGGATGTCGGCATCATCACCGGCGGCGTCCGCAATGAGGAAAACAAGAAGCTGGCCGAGTTGATGCGGTCGCGAGTCAACACGCTCATCGCCATGGGCTCGTGCGCCAGCTTCGGCGGCGTCCCGGCGTTGGCGAATCAGTACGCGCTTAACGAACTCTACGAGCGCGTGTATCGCGGCAACAGCACCACCGTTGCCGGCGAGACGCCAAAAAGCGACGTGCCGGCTCTGCTCGACCGCGTGTATGCACTGCACGAAGTGGTGAAGGTGGACTTGCACCTGCCCGGTTGCCCGACCACGCCGGACATGTTCGTCGGCGCGTTGATGCACCTGCTGAAGGGCGCGCCGTTCGCCGTCGCCGAAAAGAGCGTGTGCGACGAATGCCCGACAATCCGCGAGAAGAAAGCGGTCGGGACTCTGAAACGCCCGCTCGAACCCATCGAGGGCGCGGGCGAGCCGCTGACCACCGTGCGCTGCCTGATGGAGCAGGGCTTTCTGTGCCTGGGCCCGGCCACCCGCGCCGGGTGCGGCGGCATGGAAGGCGGCACGCCGCGCTGCATCCGCGCCTACATGCCGTGCCGGGGTTGCTTTGGCCCGCTCAAGTTGGACGCCAATCCAATGGTCGACATGATGGGCGCGCTTGCGACCATCGGGCTTGATCCCAAACAGATTCCGGATCGGGCCGCCACGTTCAACCGCTTCGCCGGGGCAGGCCGCCTGCAACCGAAGAGGGGAGGGAAGTAGCCATGGGCCAGACACTTGTCATTCAACCTGTTAGCCGGATCGAAGGCCACGCCAAAATCACCATTCAACTGGACGACGGCGGCAACGTATCCGACGCCCGCGTGAACGTGATCGAACTGCGCGGCTTCGAGAAGTTCTGTGTGGGCCGCCCGGTGGAGGAAATGCCCCGCATCACCACGCGCATCTGCGGCGTGTGCCCGTGGTCGCATCATCTCGCCTCGGCGAAGACGACCGATGCCGTGTTCGGCGTCGAACCGGCTCCGACCGGAAAGAAGCTGCGACAACTGTGCAACAGCATCGCCTACATGGAGGAGCACATCCTGCATTTCTACATCCTCTCCGGCCCGGACTTTGTGATGGGGCCGGGCGCCGACTACGCTGTGCGCAACGTGATCGGCATCGTCGGCGCGGTGCCGGAAGTTGCCAAACGCGTGGTCAAAGTGCGGCACATGTGCGCCAGGATGCTGGAGATGATCGCCGGAAAGTCCATCCATCCCGACGCCGCTGTGCCGGGCGGCTTCAGCAAACCGCTGCAAAAAGAGGAGCGCGATGCGCTTCTGCCGATGGCGCAGGAATGCCTGGAACTGGCGAAGTTCACGATGGCCTTTGCCAAGTCCGACATCTTCCCCAAGTACCTCGATGCGGTGAAGACGGTCGGCCTCATGACCAGCGGCTTCCTCGGCACCGTGGCGAAGGACGGCGCGCTCGACTTGTACGACGGCAAACTGCGGATGATGTACGCCGACGGCGCGTATGAAGAGTTCCTGCCCGCCGACTACGCCGACTACATCGGCGAACACGTCGAGCCGTGGACGTACCTCAAGTTCCCCTATGCGAAAAAGAAGGGGCCGTTCGCGCTGGAGGACAACGCGCCGAGTCTGTATCGCGTGAACTCGCTGGCGCGCATCAACGTGTGCGACTACATCCCCACCCCGCTGGCGCAGAAGGAACTGGAAGAGTTCCGCAAGAACTTTGGCCGCCCGGCGCAGTTGACCCTGTTGTATCACTGGGCGCGGCTGATCGAACTGCTGTACAACGCGGAGCTCGCCGTGCAAATGCTCAACGACCCGGAGATCACCGGCCGTGAAACGCGAATCAAGGTGACGCCGCGCGCGGCGCGCGGCGTGGGCGTAGTCGAAGCCCCGCGCGGGACTCTGATCCACGACTACACCACCGACGCCGACGGCATCCTCACGCACGTCAACTTGCTCGTCGCCACCTGCCAAAACAACTCGGCGATCAACCTGTCGGTCAAGCAGGCCGCCAAGGCGTTGATCAAAGACGGCAAGTACGATCAGGGCACGCTGAACACGGTCGAGATGGCGATTCGCGCCTACGACCCGTGCCTGTCGTGCGCCACCCACCGGCTCGACGGCACCCTGCCGGTGAAGATCGACATCGTCGGGCCGGATGGAAAGGTGGTTGATACGTTAACCAACTGAAGTTAGAAGTGCCTGAAGTGTCTAAAGTGCCTAAAGTGGGAAGTGTGCGCCCCTTCGGGCACTTTAGGCACTTCACACTTTAGGCACTCCCCATTTTAGACACTTCCCACTATGGACACTCTCCCCGCCTTCTGCCGCGCGCGCGTCGTCATCCTCGGCGTAGGCAACATGCTCTTCGGCGACGACGGCTTCGGGCCGGAAGTGGTCGATTCCCTCACGCGTCATTATCACATCCCCGACGATATTTACCTGATGGACGTCGGCACCGGCGCGCGGAAACTGCTGTTCACCATCATCGTAGGGGCTAGCCTTGTGCCTGCCCGCCCCGAAGAAATCATCATCGTGGACGCCGTCGATTGGGGGCAGGGGAACGGGAAGGTTTTTGAAATTCCGGTGGAGTCGCTGCCTGTCACGAAGGTGGACGATTTCTCGCTCCATCAAGTCCCCACGTCCAATATGCTGCGCGAATTGCAGGATGAGTGCGGCGTCACTGTGACGGTGGTGGCTTGCGATGTCGGCGTCATCCCACAGGAGATCGCGCCCGGGCTGTCGCCTGCAATCGCGCACGCCGTGATCGCCGCGTCGAAACAGATCGCCGATCGATTCGGCTGGCCTCCGACCGCGCCGTAAGACAAACCGCCAGCCTGTGGCGGCAGCACAGGTGATCTTCATCGCCACGAGCAATGTCTTTCGTCCATTCCCAAATCCCCCAATTTGCATCTCCGGCCAGACCCCGACGCCACCGGCACAGCGCCGGCGGGAGTGACCTCGCCCCTGCGCCGGGAAACGTGAACCCAAAAAGCGGGCGTTTTGAGGGCTACTAATTCATTCGGCGCGGGCTGAGAATCTGCGAGAGGAAAAGTTTGGTGCGCTCTTGCTGCGGGGCAGAGAAAATCTGCTCGGGCGAGCCTTCTTCCACGATCATGCCGACGTCGAAGAAGATCATCCGGTCGGCCACTTCGCGGGCGAAGCCCATCTCGTGCGAGACGACCACCATCGTCATGCCGGAGCGGGCCAGCGCTTTCATCGCGTCCAGCACTTCCTTGATCATCTCGGGATCGAGGGCCGAGGTCGGCTCGTCGAAGAGCATGATCTTAGGCTGCATGGCGAGCGCGCGGGCGATGGCCACGCGCTGCTGCTGCCCGCCGGAGAGCTGGCCGGGGAATTTGTGCGCCTGCTCCGGGATGCCCATGCGCTCGAGGAGTTCCATCGCCGTGGCCTCGGCTTTGCTTTTGGGCCAGCGCCGCACCCAGATGGGCGCCAGGGTGATGTTCTGCATCACCGTGAGATGCGGGAACAGGTTGAACTGCTGGAACACGATGCCGATCTCGCTGCGGACGGCTTCGATGTGACGCACGTCGTTCGAGAGCTCGATGCCGTCCACAATGATCTGGCCGCGCTGATGCTCCTCCAGCCGGTTGAGCGCGCGGATGAACGTGGATTTGCCCGACCCGGACGGGCCGAAGATGACGACGACCTCGCCGCGCTTCACCGTCAGGTTGATGCCTTTGAGCGCATGGAAGTGGCCGAACCACTTGTGCACGTCGCGACACTCGATGATGATATCGGAAGCGGGAGCGCTCATGTCGGCCTCTCGATCGTTGCGATTTTGAAGTTAGGAGTTGGAAGTTTCAACGCGTTCCCACCCCCAGTGTCTTCTCCAGCCGCTGGCTGGCGTAGGAGAACATCATGCTGAAGGCCCAGTAGACGACGAACAAGAACGCATACACCTCGCGGTACTTGCCCAGAAAGTCGGGCTGGGCCAGCGTGGTCTTGCCGATCAGCAGCAGGTCGAACAGCCCGACGATGGCGACGAGCGTAGTGTCTTTGAACAGGCTGATGAACGAATTGAGGAGCGCCGGGATGACCAGGCGGAGGGCCTGCGGCAGGATGATGAAGAGCATGGTCAGCACGCCGTTCAGCCCGAGGGCATAGGCGGCCTCGAACTGGCCGCGCGGCATGGCCTGCAGGCCGCCGCGCACGTTCTCAGCCTGATACGCCGCCTCGAACAGCGTCAGCCCAATGATGACCCGCACGACGGGGTCTACTCGAATTTCGGCGGGCAGGAACAGGGGCAGCATGATTTGCGCCATGAAGAGGACCGTCACCAGCGGCACGCCGCGCCAGAGTTCAATGTATCCGATGCAGAACGACTTGATCGCCGGGAGCGAACTGCGCCGCCCCAGCGCCAGCAGGATGCCCAGCGGCAGGGCGAGAGTGTTGCCGATGATGGTGAGCATGAGCGTGAGTAGCAGCCCGCCCCAGAGTCTTGGGGCCACCGGGGACAGGAAGGGCAGCCACGCCGCGCCCGCGGTCAGCACAATGGTCAACGGCAGCAGGATCACCCAGCCCAGAATGACCCACGGCTTGAGTGCCGCCCGGTTCCGGGCGAGCAGCATTGCGGCCACCAGGGTGATCAGCACGCCCACCCAGTTGAGCCGCGCATTCAGGCTGAACGGGAGCAGCACAAAGAGCAGCGCCGCCGCCCCGAACAAGGCCGCAAACGTCCGCGCCGCCTGACCCCACACGCCCCAGCTCATCCCCATGACGAGCGCCAAAAAGTAGATGCCGACCCACAAGCGCCACACGGCTTCGTCCGGATACTGGCCGCGCATGAACAGGCGGAAGTTGGTGACGATCACCTGCCACTCGGCTTGCGTGAAGACCCACGTGAGCGCCGGGCGCAAAATTAAATAGACGAGCCACGCGGCCAGCACGGTGAGCAGCGCGTTGTACCACGTGCTGAACAGGTTTTGCCGGAGCCAGCCGAGCAGGCCGACCTCGGTGCGCGGCGGAGGCAGAGTTTCTGCAGTCTTTGCTATGTCAACGCTCCACCAGCGCCATGCGCTTGTTGTAGATATTCATCAGCAGCGACGTGGTCAGGCTCACGACGAGATAACTGCCCATGATGATGGTGACCACCTCCACCGCCTTGCCGGTCTGGTTGAAGATGGTGCCGGAGACGCTGTACAGATCCGGGTAGCCGATGGCGACCGCAAGCGTGGAGTTCTTGGCGAGGTTGAGATACTGGCTGGTGAGCGGCGGGATGATGACGCGCAGAGCCTGCGGGAAGATGACCAGCCGCAGGATTTGCATGGGCTTGAGGCCCAGCGCCCGCGCGGCCTCGGTCTGGCTTTTGGACACGGCCTGGATGCCGGCGCGCACGACCTCGGCGATGAACGCGCCGGTGTAGATCACCAGCCCGGTCAGCAGCGCGAAGAGTTCCGGGGTGACGCGCAGGCCGCCTTTGAAGTTGAGGCCCTTGAGCACGGGAAAGTCCACGGCGAGCGGCGCGTTCGGGGCGAGGGCCCAGCCGAGGGCGGCGATCCCCGCCGGGACGAGCAGGTAGCCCAATCCCCACCACGCCGGGAGGGGCCGGTCCAAGCGTTTCTGAATCAAGTTCAACGCCAGCCACAACGCGAACGACGCAATCAACGCAGCCATGAGATATGGCTTCCAGCCGTCGAACGTTTCGGTGGGAACAGGCCACGGCAGGTAGAGGCCGCGTTGATTGAGGAAGAGCGAACCGAGGAGGGCGATGCTCTGCTTGACTTTGGGCAGCTGGATGACGACGCCGAAATACCAGAAGAATAGTTGCAGAAGCAGGGGCGTATTGCGGATGAGAAGCACGTAGGCGGCGGCGATCTGGCGGATGAGCCAGTTGGGCGAGAGCCGCGCAACGCCCATGACCACGCCCGCTACGGTGGCGAGGGCGATGCCGATGATGGAGACCATCACCGTGTTGAGCACCCCCACCAGAAACGCGCGCCCGTAAGTGTCGGAGGCGGCGTAGGGGATGAGCCGTTCGCCGATGTCGAAGCTGGCTGGGTTGCCGAGGAAGTCGTAGCCGGTGACCAGCCCCTGCCGTTCGAGGTTGGCGCGCATGTTGGCGTACAGGCGGGCGCCCACGAGCACGACGACGACCACGAAAACCACCTGGCTGAACACGCGCAGCACGCGCAGGTCGCGCCAGAGGGGGATGGCAGTACGAAGGAGGGAGGGGGCGGCAGGGGCGGCCATTATAGTATTGACGTGCGACGCACTTTGGAAATGCGTCGCACGTCTTGGTCTCTACTGCGCGGAGGGTTGATCGGTTTAGCGGATGGGCGGCGCGTACATGAGGCCGCCGTTGGTCCACAGATCGTTCTGGCCGCGCGCCAGCTGGTACGGGGTGTCCGGCCCGAGGTTGCGGTCGTACGCCTCGCCGTAGTTGCCGACCTGCTTGATGACTTGATAGATGAAGTCATTCGACAGGCCGAGCTTCGCGCCCATTTCGCCTTCCACGCCGAGCAGGCGCTTGACCACCGGGTCGGCGCTGGTGAGGAAGCTGTCCACGTTCTGCGAGGTGATGCCCAGCTCCTCGGCCTGAATCATGCCGTAGACCGTCCAGTGCACGACGTCGGCCAGCCGGTCGTCGCCCTGCAGCACGGCGGGCGCGAGCGGCTCTTTGGACATGACCACGCTCAGGATTACGTGATCGTCCGGGTTCTTCATCTTCGCCACGCGCAGAGTGGCCAGCTGCGAGCGGTCACTGGTGATGGCGTCGCAGCGTCCCTCGTCGTAGGCGGCGAAGGCGGCGTCGTTGTCTTCGAAGACCACCGGCGTATATTCCGCGCCTGCCGCTTTCATCTGATCGGTGAGGTTGAGCTCGGTCGTCGTGCCGGTCTGGACGCAGATGTTCGCGCCCTCGAGGTCTTTCAGAGTCGTCTCTTCGGTGGCGGGCAGGTCTTTGCGGACCATCATCGCCTGCCCGTCGTAGAACGTCGTCGGACCAAAGGTCAGCGCGAGATCGACGTCGCGGGTGAGCGTCCACGTGCTGTTGCGGCTGAGCACGTCCACCTCGCCGGTCTGCAGTGCCGTGAAGCGCTCTTTGGCGGTGAGGGAGCGGTATTCCACTTTGGTCGCGTCGCCGAAGATGGCGGCGGCCCAGGCTTTGCAGAACTCGACATCGAAGCCGGTGTACGAGCCATCGGCCTCCACATAGCCGAAGCCCTGGAACGTGCCGTGGACGCCGCAGATCAGATTGCCGCGGTCCTTAATGGTTTGCATGCGCTCGCCCGGCGTGACGACCTGCACCTGCACTTGCACCTGCGAGGTGGCCGCGGGAGCGGCTGAAGTGACTTCGACCACGCGGGTAACTTCCACTTCCACTGTGGCGGCGCCGCCGCAGGCGACGAGCACGAGCGCCACGGCAGTCAGCGCTCCCATTGTGATATAGGCGTTGCGTTTCATGGTGCTTTCTCCTCCTTAAGGCTAATGTGTGGCTGGTTGCGGGGGGACGGAATCATGGTTCAATTGCCGGTTCGTTTCACCTCCTGTCGGTTGCTGAACGGTGGGGCAGAGTATAACCCAAGTCAGTCTCTATGAAAATGGGGGAGAGTGGAACATCACCGTGCCAGCAAGATCACTGCCGATAGCGCTTCGACGGGATACTCCCCAGCATCAATCATCGGTTCCGCTCCCGGCTCAGAAAGATCACAACCGTAGGGCAAGATACAGAGCGGCAGCCGGTCTCCAGCAGAGATGATTTTCATCCCCCTATCCAGTGTCTTTCGTCCATTCCCAAATCCCCCCAATTTGCATCAAGATAATCAAGGAGCACTAGCGATGCACGAAAGCGGCCTCACCGAAGATTTGTTTGCCCATACGATGCAACACGCGCGCGAGGCCAACGCCCGCCGCGTGGCCCGCGTGCGCGTCGTCATCGGCGCGCTTTCCGACGCCACGCCCGACTCCATCCGTTTCTATTTTGACACGCTGGCCCCAGGCACCATTGCCGAGGGCGCAGAGCTTGAATTTGACACCGCGCCCGGCCAGGCGCACTGCAATGCCTGTGGGCGCGATGTGATTATTGACGAACTCGCCGCCGTGTGCCCCGTTTGCGGCGAATTCGCCCTCACGATCACCGGCGGCCATTCAGTCTATTTGGACAGCCTCGATGTTGAAACATCGTAACCGCCTCACCGTCACCGGAGTCGTGCAAGGCGTCGGCTTCCGGCCGTTTGTGTACGGCCTCGCGGCGCGGCTCGATCTCAAAGGCTGGGTGTGCAATACATCGTCCGGGGTGACGGTTGAAATCGAAGGCGGCCCGGATGCGGTAAGCGAATTTCAGATTTCGCTGACGCGTGATGCGCCGCCGCTGGCGCGCATCGAGCAAGTCACAGCCGAAGATCTGCCGCCGGACGGCTTCACGCGATTTGAGATTCGCGAGAGTCGCTCCGAGGCCGGCGCCTTCCAGCCCATTTCTCCCGACATTTCCATTTGTCCCGACTGCCTGCGCGAGTTATTTGATCCAAACGACCGCCGCTACCTTTATCCCTTCATCAATTGCACCAACTGCGGCCCGCGCTTCACCATCATCAAGGATATCCCCTACGACCGCCCACAGACGACGATGGCTCCGTTTGAAATGTGCCCCGACTGCGCGCGTGAATATCACGATCCGCTCAACCGCCGGTTTCACGCCCAGCCGGTCGCTTGTCCCGTGTGCGGCCCGCAAGTCTGGCTAGTTCATTCGGACGCTGATGAACGCAGATTGACGCAGATCGAGGCAGAAAAGATCAGCGTTCATCAGCGTTTATCTGCGTCCCTTTACTTGAGTGGTGGTACAGCCATCACGGAGGCACAACGCCTGCTGGCCGATGGCAAGACCGTCGCCGTGAAAGGTCTCGGCGGTTTTCATCTCGCCTGTGATGCCACAAATAAAGAGGCTGTGGCCGAACTGCGCCGCCGCAAAGGCCGAGTGGACAAACCCTTTGCGCTAATGATGGCCGATACGGCCGCCGTCGAGCATTACTGCCACGTCTCGCCCGAAGAACGCGCCCTGCTCGAATCGCGCGAGCGACCGATTGTGTTGTTGTGGAAACGCGCCGCTGCCGATCCGCCTATTGCCCCTTCCGTCGCCCCTCACCAACGCATGCTCGGCGTCGTGCTTCCGTATACGCCGCTGCACTATCTGTTGTTTAACAGTGCGTCACTTCATCCTTCACCCTTCATCCCTCATCCTTTGGTAATGACCAGCGGCAACTTCTCCGAAGAACCGATTGCCACCGGCAACGACGACGCCCTGGGGCGCCTGGCCCCGTTGGCCGATGCGTTTCTGCTTCACGATCGCGATATTCACATTCGCACTGATGATTCGGTGATGCGCGTTTTCGCGGGGGCGCACGACCGTGCGCCTTTACCCATCCGCCGCTCGCGGGGTTATGCCCCGTTCCCGGTGAAACTCCCTTTCAGCGTGCCGCCCATCCTCGCCGTCGGCGGCGAACTAAAGAACACGTTTTGCGTCACCCGCGACCGGTATGCATTTATGAGCCACCATATTGGCGACATGGAAAATCTCGAAACTCTGCAATCCTTCGAGGAGGGTGTGGCGCATTTTGAATCGCTCTTCCGCATCGCGCCCGAAATCATCGCCTACGATCTCCACCCCGATTACCTCAGCACCCGTTACGCCCTCTCAAACTTCCAACTTCAAACTTCAAACTTGAACTCCCCGATCTCCAATCTCAATTCAGCAATCCGCAATCCGCAATCAGCAATCAGCATTCCCGTCCAGCATCACCACGCCCACATTGCCGCCTGCATGGCAGAGAACGGACTTGACGGCCAACGGCCGGCGATCGGCGTCGCCTTCGACGGCACGGGCTACGGCACGGATGGGACGATCTGGGGCGGCGAATTTCTGATTGCCGACTACGCCGGATTCGAACGCGCCGCGCATTTGGCGTACGTGCCGCTCCCCGGCGGCGACGCCGCCACGCGCAAGCCGGCGCGGGTGGCTCTCGCCCATCTCCTCGCTGCCGGAGTGTCGCTCGACAGCGATCTCCCTCCGCTCGCCGCACTGTCAGCCACCGAGCAGCGCATCGTCGAGAGGCAAGTGGCCACCGGCCTCAACTCTCCGCCGACCTCCAGCATGGGGCGGCTGTTCGATGCAGTGGCTTCGATCATTGGTTTGCGGCAAGAGGTGAACTACGAGGGACAGGCCGCCATCGAATTGGAAGCCATCGCCGACCCAATGGAAACCGGCGCTTACCCCTTTGAAATGGAGCAGGGGAGCATCCTGCCTCAAATCATGATCCGCGCCGTCGTCGAAGGTTTTCGCGCCGGCGTGGCCCCGGCGGCTCTCGCCGCCCGCTTCCACAATAGCGTGGCGACTCTGATTCGCGACATGAGTGTTCGCCTCCGCGAACAGCACGGACTCAATCAGGTGGCCCTCAGCGGCGGCGTGTTCCAAAACGTAACGTTGCTGGCAAAATCCCTGATGCTCTTGCAGGCGGCGGGCTTTGAAGTGTTCATTCACCGGCAGGTGCCGCCCAATGATGGCGGTATTGCATTGGGGCAGGCGATGGTTGCCTACGCACAAAGCAACACACATTTATAGGAGGCTGCTCATGTGTCTCGGAATCCCCGGCAAGGTCATCGAACTGTACCAGGCCAACGGCATGAAGATGGGCAAGGTGGATTTTGGCGGCGTGGTAAAAGAAGCCTGCCTAGAATACTTGCCCGAAATTCAAGTCGGCGATTACACCATCATTCACGTCGGCTTTGGCATCAGCCAGTTAGACGAGGATGAAGCACAGCAGACTTTGAAACTTCTACGCGAGATGGATATGCTGGCGGGGGAGTTGCCGGAGCTGGCAGATCGCGAAACGTGATGCGTGACAGGACGCGTCACGTGTCATGCATCACGGACTGTTGGGAGGCTGCGCCATGAAATTCATAGATGAATACCGCGACGAAGCGCTCACGCGCAATCTGCTCGACGAGATTCGGCGCACGGTGACCCGCCATTGGACGATGATGGAAGTGTGCGGCGGACAGACGCACTCGATTCTCAGGAGCGGCCTCGATCAACTTCTGCCGCCGGAGATCGAGTTGGTACACGGCCCCGGCTGTCCGGTGTGCGTGACCCCGCTCGAATTAATTGACAAAGCCATCGCGCTGGCTTCGCGCCCGGACGTGATCTTCGTGTCGTACGGCGACATGCTTCGCGTCCCCGGCTCCGAGCGCGATTTGTTCAGCGTCAGAGCCGCCGGGGGCAACGTGCGCGTCGTCTATTCGCCGCTCGATTCGCTCAAGATCGCGCGGGAGAACCCCGACAAGACGGTGGTCTTCTTCGGCATCGGCTTTGAAACGACGGCCCCGGCCAACGCCATGGCAGTGGTGCAGGCCAAAGCGCAGGGCATCAGCAATTTCGCCATGCTCGTCTCGCACGTCACCGTGCCGCCCGCCATCTGCGCGCTTATGGAATCGCCCGACGTGCGCGTGGACGCCTTTCTGGCGGCCGGGCACGTCTGCACCGTGATGGGCTATTGGGAATACGAACCGCTGGCAAAGAAATACAACGTGCCGGTGGTGGTCATGGCGTTCGAGCCGGTGGACATTGCGCGCGCGATACTGATGTGCGTGAGGCAATTGGAAGAGGGCCGGGCCGAAGTGGAAAACGCTTACGCCCGTTCGGTGCGGCGCGAGGGCAACGTGGCGGCGCAGAGAGTCATCAACGAAGTATTCGAGCCGTGCGACCGCCCGTGGCGCGGCATCGGCGTCATCCCGCAGAGCGGCTACAAGTTCCGCGAGGCGTACGCCGCGTACGACGCCGAACTGCGCTTCCCAGAAGTCCAGACGATTGCAACCCAAGAATCAACTTTGTGCATGAGCGGGCTTGTTTTGCAGGGACTCAAGAAACCGAATCAATGCCCGGCCTTCGGCAAAGAATGCACGCCGCAGACTCCGCTGGGGGCGACGATGGTGTCGTCGGAGGGCGCGTGCGCGGCGTATTACCGCTACGGGCGCTACGCGGAACTACAAACTTCAAACTCTCAACCTCAAACGCTCCGGTCTCGCGAGACGGCCGCCGGGTGAGAGCACGCTTTGGAGTTTGCCCTTTGGAGTTTGAAGTTTGAATTTTGGAGTTTGAATCGCGATGCCTCTTCAATTTTCCTCCTGGACTTGCCCCCTGCCCTTGAAACACTATCCCACGGTGGTGATGGGGCACGGCAGCGGCGGCAAGATGATGGCCGACCTCATCCAGCATTTGTTTGCGCCGCTGTTCAACAATGAACTGCTCGGGCAACTGGGCGACTCGACGGTGCTCGACTTCCCGGCCAATGGGGCCGGCCCGGCCCGGCTCGCTTTCACCACCGACTCGTTCGTCGTCAGCCCGTTGATCTTCCCCGGCGGCGACATCGGCGAACTGGCAGTCAACGGCACGGCGAATGATCTGGCCATGAGCGGCGCGCGGCCGCTGTTTTTGAGCGCAGGTTTTATTTTGGAAGAGGGCCTGCCGATGGAGACGCTCGGGCGCATTGCCACCTCGGTGGCTGCCGCCTGCCGCGAAGCCGGAGTGCAGTTGGTGGCAGGCGACACCAAAGTGGTGAACAAGGGACACGGCGACGGGCTGTACATCAACACCTCGGGCCTTGGCGTGATTCCGTCGGGCCTGGATATCGCTCCCAACCGCGCCCGGCCGGGCGACGCCGTCCTCGTCAGCGGCACCCTGGGCGATCATGGCATGGCGATCATGTCGGTGCGCGAGGGGTTGGAGTTTGAAACGGTCATCGAAAGCGACACCGCGCCGTTGAATGGATTGGTCGAAGCGATGCTCGCCGCCACACGAGGGGGCGAACACACGGGTTCGCCCATACATTGTTTGCGCGACGCCACCCGCGGCGGGCTGGCGGCCGTGCTCAACGAACTGGCGACGGCTTCGGGCGTGGGCATTGAGTTCGACGAGCGGCGCGTGCCGGTGAATACGGCCGTGCACGCTGCCTGCGAAATGTTGGGCTTCGATCCTTACTACGTTGCAAATGAGGGGAAACTGGTGGCGATTGTTCCCGCCGCCGATGCCGACGCCGTGTTGGCCGCCATGTGCGCTCATCCGTTTGGGCAACAGGCCGCCCGGATTGGGACGGTGGTGGCCGAACACCCCAGACTGGTCGTTGCCCGCACCGCCATCGGCGGCTCACGAGTGGTAGATTTACCGGCGGGGGAATTGCTGCCGCGTATTTGTTGAGGCAGTGATCATTGCATCCACGGGTCTTCGAAGTTGCGCACGATCACCGGCCCGAAATCGAGGTTGCGCGGCGCAGTGACCAGCCAACGCACGAGGTCGGCAACCTGCGCGGATTTCATCATGCGGCGGCGGACGTCCGCCGGGGCATCCTGATCCCACAGCGGGGTCTCCACCGCCGCCGGGCACACGGCCAGGGCCCGGATGCCGTGCGGCTTGCCTTCCAACGCCAGCACCTCGGTCAGGCCGTTGAGACCGTGTTTGCTGGCGCAATAGGCCGCCTCGTCGAGATAACCCTGCACCGCCGCCATTGAACTGACGTTGATAATCTGCCCCCGGCTGTGCCGCAGGTGCGGCCACGCCGCCCGGCACAGCAGAAACGCGCCGCGCAGATTGACGTTGAGGATCTCGTCCCACAGCGCGGTCGAAGTCTGAGTGAGCGAAGCCGGGCGCATCAGGCCGGCGTTGTTGACAAGCACATCGAGGCGGCCAAACGTGTGAATGGTTTCGGCTACCAAAGCCGCCACCTGCGCCTCATCGGCCACATCGGTGGGGATGACACTGGCCTCGCCCGCGGCGGCCCCGATCGCATCGGCCACAGCCTGCAACGGTTCGCGCCTGCGACCGGCGAGCGCGCACTTGGCGCCCTCGGCAGCCAGCGCCTGCGCAATGGCCGCCCCCAGCCCGCTGCCCGCGCCGGTGACAATGGCGACCGCGCCGGATAATTTTTGGATCATGCTTCCCTCTGACTCGGCAAAGTTCGGGCTTCGTTAACTGCCCGGGCAACCTGCCGATAAGCGGCTACACGCTCCAGGTACAGGGTGGACAATGCTGCATTGGGCAACACGCGTTGCACGGGTGGTTGGAGTCGGGCGATTCCTTCATCCAACGAGGCAAAAGCGTGAGCGCCCCACCCCGCCAGCATCGCCCCGCCCAGCGCCGCCCAGTCGGCATAGCTGGCGACCACGATCGGCACGCCGCTCACGTCGGCCAGAATTTGCGGCCACACCGGGCTGCGGGTTGCCCCACCGGCTAACCACAATTCTTCGACCGGAATGCCCGAGGCCCGAAGCTCATCCAGCGCCCAGCGCACCTCGTAGGCGCAGCCTTCGAGAACGGCCCGGCTCATGTCAGCCCGCGTGTGCACCAGTTCCATGCCGATGAAGCCGCCGCCCGGCGCGGCGTTGGGCACTTGCGATGGCCCATTCAGCGAAAGGAACAACAGTCCTTGACTGCCGGGAGGGCTGCACCTCACTGCTTCATTCAACCACTCATACGCCCGTTGGTTGTCGAGAGGGCCGTCCGAGTCCGGCGCCTGCCAAATTTGACGGAGCCACCAATCCACCGTGGCCCCGAACCCGCCCACCAACTGCCCCTGCAACCAGCAGTGCGGCACGGCGTGGAAGTACACGTTCACCCACGGGGGGGCGGCCTCGGGCGACGGTGTGGCGACGACGCTCATGAGCACCCAGGCCGTGCCGGTGGACAGCATCACTTTGCCCGGAGCCGTCATGCCCATAGCCAGACCGGCGCAGGGTTGGTCATTGCCTCCGGCGATCACCGGCGTGCCCGCAGGCAAGCCGGTGAGCGAGGCAATGTCCGCTGCGATCTCGCCAACTTGCCGACCCGCCCAGCCGATCTCCGATTGCATGCCGGGGTTGACGCCGCCGATGGCGCACAAGGTCTCACTCCACTGCCCGGTGATGACATCCACCAGCAGCATCTCGGAGGCGGCGGATAGGTCGGTGGCGAAGTTGCCGGTGAGGCGATGAATGAGGAAGTCGGCCACGCCGAGAAACCTGGCAGCGGCGGCGTGCACATCGGGGCGGTGTCGGCGAAGCCAGCCGATAGACGGCAACGGCAAACCGGCAAAAGGGTGCCAGCCGCTCAATCGTCGGATGGTGTCTGCGGTGCCATCCGCCTGCCACTGCTGCGTTACGCTCTGGCTGCGGGTGTCGAGCCAGGTGATCATCGAATAGACCGGATCGCCCCCCGGCCCGGCGGGGATGATGGAGCCAGCCTGTGCCGCCAACGCCAATGACAGGATGCGATAGCCGCTGGACTGGCTGACGATATCGCTCAGCACTCGGAGGAGCGCCTGCCAGACCGCCTCCGGGTCTTGCTCCACCCAGCCCGGCTGGGGCGTCAGAAAGGGATAAGACTGGCTGGCGGCAGCCACCTCGCGGCCGGCGAGGTCGAGGAGAATGGCTTTAGTGGCGGAGGTACCGATGTCAATTCCCAAAACAGCGTCTGGCGTCACTATAATCCTCCAGATAAATCTTTTCCGCGCCAGACCTTTAGGGTCTCGAAGACCCTAAAGGTCTCTCCTATGATGGGGTTTCACCGAGGCCGCAAGATGACGAGCGCCTCATCGACGGTGGCATCTTTGTGCACGAGGGCGGCCACGGCGGCGGTCATGGCAGCAGGGTTGTCGGCCTGAAAAATATTGCGGCCAATGGCCACACCCACGGCCCCGGCGCTGATGGCCCGCTTGATAGTCTCCAGCATCGCCAGGTCGTCGCTCGTTTTAGCCCCGCCCAACATGACGGCGGGCACGTAGCACGTATTCACGACGCGGTCGAATCCATCGGCGTAGGGAACCTTCACCCAGTCGGCCCCCAACTCAGCCGCCACACGCGCCGAAATGGCAATGGCCTCGGCCGTGCGCTGCTCCGGGCCGCCGTTGAAACCGCCGGGCTGCATCTCGCCCATGACGGGCAATCCCCAGCGGTGCGCCTCGGAGACTACCGCCGCCAGAGTGCGGAGGCTCATTTCCTCATCGGGGGTGCCGGGGAACGCGGACACGGCCACCGCATCCGCACCGAGGCGCAGCGCATCCTCAACGCTGAAGAACCGGCCGCCGGGGCGCATCCCGCCGAGCGTCGTGGTGCCGCTGTCCAGCCGCAGGATCAATCCCACGGGGGCAAGCTGCTGCACAAAGCGCCTCGCCGTGCCATAGCTGGTGAGGATCGCATCGGCGCCGCCGGACACAATAGCGGCCAGCGCCCGCGCCGGGTTCTCCATTCCCTTTGTGGGGCCTTCGGTCAGCCCATGATCAAAGGCGACGATAAACGCCCGGCCATCACGGCGAAAAATGCGGCTGAGTCGGCGAGTGAACATTGATTTGTTTTCCATCTCTTCAGCCTATACCGGAAAGATCTTCTTGACCCGCTCCAACACCTCGGCCTCTGTGGTGGACGGATAGAATTCGAGGCCCACGAATCCGTTGTAGCCGAGCTCGCCCAGCTTGCGGCGCAGGTTGGCGTAATTGATTTCGCCGGTGCCGGGTTCCTGCCGCGTGGGCACGTCGGCCATGTGAAAGGCATCGTACAGCCCGGCGTATTGCTCCAGCCCCCAGATCAGATTGCCCGAGTCGCGCTGCTGATGATAGCAATCGAACACCAGCCGCAGCCGGGGATGATTGAAACGCTGCACCCAGTCGGCGGCCAGTTCGTGATTGTGCACCAGTATGCCACCCTTGATGTGAAATTCGTTGAGGGCCTCTACCCAGACTTTGATTGAGGTCTGCTCGACGAGTTTGAGAATACGCTCGGTTTGCCGCAGCACGTTGGCGTATTGCTGCGCGGGGGTGTAATTAGACGACAGGCGGCGGGTCCACGGTTTGCCATCAACCAGGTCAACCTGATTTGAGAAGATAAAGAGATGCTCGACGCCGTGCCGGGTAGCCATCTCCAGGCTTTCGGCCCACGCGCGCAGGGTTAGCTCGTTGTCGCCGGGGTCCACGAGATTCCCCATCTCGTCGTCGAACGCCGAGTTGAGCACTGCGCCCAACCGGCGGCACTCGGCCGCCAGTTCGGCCATGGGCTGCTGACGCCAATACCACACGTCCAACCGGCGCAGGCCAAGCTTGACCATGGGTTCGACCCGCTCGACGATGGGCCGGTCGGTGAACCAGAAATCGAGATAGCCGGTGTATTCCATGAGATCGCTCCTGCTTACGCTCCAAAGAACGAACGGCGCAGCACGTCGTAGTTGATGGCCCCCGCGCTGAACGAGCGCCCGGTGCGCAGGTTGTTGATGTGCACCGCGGCCGGCGAGTGCAAGTCCAGCGGAATCTGGTAGAAGTCGCGCCCGGCATCCTCGAAGATTTCCAGGAAGGGCCGCCCATAGGCGCGCGCGACCGACGACGTGATGCGCTTGACCACGTCGGCAATGGCATCGTCTTCGGCCTCCACATACAAGGTGGCTGCGCCGCCGTAGAGCAGTGAATCGTTGATGCGTCCCATTGCCGCCACCTCATCCTGAATCAGGGGGGCGATCACGCTGTAGCCCTGCGCGTAGCGGACGGTCGTCAGGTCGAAGCCCTCTTCCGGCAGCCGGTGCAACGTCTGCTCGATGATGCGCGCCGCGACCTGCACCGCGCACACCAGACTCGAGTTCGGCGCAACAAGGATATAAACGTTCTCGGTCCTGATCCCGCAGCCGTGCGCAATCGTCTCCGCGATCCGGGGCGTGATCGGCTCGGCGGTTTGGATGGCGACAACGGCCTCGTCGTGCTGATCGCGGTAATCGATCAGTTCAAAATAATGATCGGGCGCGACGTGGTTGAGGGCGCGGGCCGGCCCGGCGGCAATAGCGGCATGCGGCGTCCCCGGCGGGTCGAGCTGCCACCCGGCGATCTGCGAGGCCACGCAGGCCTCCATCGGTCGATCCACCATCACCCGCACCGCCGGCAGCACAACGTCGCCGATGGGGAACGGCTCGTAGCTCACCTCGGCCAACCCGCCGAGCGTGACGAGCGTGTAGTATTTGGCCGCCAGCCAACCCCCCGGCGCTCGCTGGCCCATGTCGATCACGGTGGCCCCGTTGGATAGGCGCGAGACCAACACCCCGAGCGCCTCCGCATCCTCGAGCACGCGCCGCACAATTTTCATCGCTTCACGATTGATGCTAATCATTTCGGCCCGGCCTCCCTGGCTCCCAAACCCCCATCCACGGGGATCAACGCGCCGTTCACGTAGTAAGCCGCGTCGGAGGCCAGGAAGAGAATCACTGCCGCCGCTTCTTCCGGAGTGCCAAATCGCCCGTTGGGGATGTATTGTTGAATCGCCGCTTGCCGCGCGGGGTCGCGCAAACCGGCCAGAAGGGCCTCGGTGCGAATCAGCCCCGGCACAATGGCGTTGACGCGAATGTTGTAAGGCGCGAGGTCAAGCGCCATGGCGAACGTCAAACTTTCGACCGCGCCTTTGCTCGCGCCGTAAGCCGCCCGCGCCTCGATGAGCTGCCGCGCAAGAATGGAGCTGACGTGCACGATACTGCCCTGTCGCCGCTCGGCCATCCGTCGGGCTACGCACTGGCCCAGGTGGAACAGGCCGCGCACATTGGTGGCCCACACCCGGTCGAATTCTTCCAATGAGACCTCGAGGAATGGTTGCCGATTGAAAGCGGCAGCGTTGTTGACTAGCGTGCGGATTGGCCCCAATTCCGCCTCCGCCACCGCCACCATCCGTTCCACATCTGTCGGCTGGGACACATCGGCCCGCACGAGCAGCGCCTGCCCCCCGCCCGTTTGCACCTGTGCCGCCGTCTCCTGCGCCCCGGCCTCGTCGGAGAAATAATTGACGACCACCCTGGCCCCCTCGCGGCCAAAGGCAACCGCCGTCGCCTGGCCGATTCCTTTGGAGGCGCCGGTGACGATCACAACCTGCCCTGTAAACCGTTGCATGGATTCGGTCATTTGCTTTCACTCGCCAACTGTCGGAGCGTCTCCCACTGTTGCTTCACCTCGGCCGCCGTCATCACGACTCTCGGCTGCATGCGCCCGAGCATCTCCAGCGCAGCAGCCTGCGCCTCTGGCACGCCGGCGCCGGTGGCATCGGTGACGACCGTCACGCGGTAGTCGCGCGCGTGGGCATCGAGCGCAGTCGCCAGCACGCACCCATCGCTGTTGATCCCGGTCACGACGACTCGATTGCGGTCAAGGCAACACAACAGCAGGTCCAAGTCGGTGGCGTAGAAGCCCGAGTAGCGCCGTTTGATCACCGTGAAATCGGTGTCCTGCCGCTCCATTCCAGCCACCAGCGTCGCCCCGGGCGTCCCCTCGACACAGTGGACGGGACTGATATCCGCCTCGCGCCCGAAGTCCACCAGTTGCCGCCGGTGTTCCTGGATGACCCAGATGACGGGCACGTCCTGTGCCCGGGCTGCTGCCGCCAGCGCGTTGATGTGTGGGATCAGATCGCGGGCGCCCGCGTTATACAAGCGGCCGCCCGGCATGAGAAAGTCGTTTTGCATGTCGACGATGAGCAGTGCCGGGCGATCAACTATGGCTGACATATTGGGGCGACTCCGTTTGGGGATCCATCAGGGCTGTGCCTGCAATGCCTCGGGGGTGCTCAGCCGCTCCTGCACCTCTTGCAGAAACGCAGCCGCCGCCGCGCCGTCAATGAAACGATGATCGAAGGTCAGGCTGAACCACGCCAGATCGCGGATGACGACCGCGCCTTCGACGACCGCCGGCCTCGGCTGGGCGCGGCCCACCAGCAGAATCGCGCCCTCCGGCGGGCGCGGCAGAGGGAAACCCCCGTCCACGCCGAACATGCCCAGGTTACTCACCGTGAAGGTGCCCCCCTCGATATCGGCATAGCTCAGTTTGCCACTGCGGGCGCGGGCCGCGATATCTTCAGCCGCCGCGGCCAACTCGGCCAGCGTCTTGCGCTGCGCCTCGCGGATCACAGCCACGATCAGCCCGTCGGGCACGGCAACCGCCATCCCCAGATTCACCGGCTCGTACACCAGCACTTTGTCATCCACCAGTTCGGCGTTGAGGAGGGGATGATGAGGCAGGGCCCGCGCGACAGCGGCCAACAGAAAAACATTGAGCGAGACGCTGTCCGCCGAGGCACGCCGGGCCGTCTGCACTGCGGTCAAATCCATCTCCCGCGTGATCTGACTGAGCGCCGCGCGCTGGACGGAGT
The DNA here is from genome assembly GCA_016213135.1 of Chloroflexota bacterium. Classification (GTDB taxonomy): domain Bacteria; phylum Chloroflexota; class Anaerolineae; order Anaerolineales; family VGOW01; genus VGOW01. The sequence goes on from JACRBQ010000021.1 coordinate 44,330, forward strand.
CGCGCATGGTCTGGGCCATCACTTTGCGCACGCGGCCCAGGGGCAGCACTTCTTTAATCAGCAAGCCACGAGGGGAAGAAATGCTGGGAGTCATCGGCGGTCAAAGAATCGGGGCGGCTAATTGGATGCGCGAATCTGTGCTGCCTCTTCCGCGTTGGCCGCGACGATGGCCAGCGTGGTGCCGACCGGCACGGCCTCACCGACGGGGACGAGGATGCGGGCCACGATGCCGCTGATGGGCGAAGGCAGTTCGTTGTTGATCTTGTCGGTTTCAACGTCGGCCAGCGCTTCACCTTCGGACACCGCATCGCCCTCCTGCTTGCGCCAGGCCGTGACCATGCCTTCTTCCATCGTCAGACCCCATTTGGGGAGAATGATGTTTTCGCTCATGCCAGCACCTGCCTCACGCCTTTCACGATCTCGTCTTTGCCGGGCAGGATAAATTTTTCGAGCACCAGCGAAAAGGGGATAGGCGTGTCGAGTCCGGCCACACGCGCGACGGGCGCTTTGAGATCGCGGAAACATTCTTCGGAGATGGTGGCGCTCAACTCGGCGGCCAGCCCGCCCATCTTCGGCGCTTCGGTGGCCACGACCGCCCGCCCGGTCTTGCGGACCGACTCCAGCACCATTGCTGCATCGTAGGGGCGAATGGTGCGCAGGTCAACGACTTCGGCCTCGATGCCTTCGGCGGCCAGCGTCTCGGCGGCGGCCAGCGCCTCGTGCGTCATCTTCATCGCCGCCACAATGGTCACGTCCTTGCCCTCGCGAGCCACGGCGGCCTTGCGGAGAGGCGTAGAGTAGTAACCCTCCGGCACCTCGCCCTTGAGGCGATAGAGCGCCTTGTGTTCGAGGAATAGCACCGGGTTGTCGTCTTCGATGGCGCTGATGAGCAAACCCTTGGCGTCTGCCGGGGTGGCCGGGGCCACGATGACGAGGCCCGGCACGTTGAGGAACCAGCCCTCCACCGATTGCGAGTGATGCGGCCCGCCGCCGAATCCGCCGCCGCAGGCCGTGCGCACCACGATGGACGCTTTGAACTGCCCGTCGAACATATAGTGCATCTTGGCGGCGTTGTTCACCAGTTGGTCGTAACACTCGCCGAGAAAGTCGGCAAACATGATCTCGGCCACGGGCCGCATGCCCACCATGGCCGCGCCCACGCAGGTACCCACGATGGCCGCTTCGGAGAGCGGCGTATCGCGCACGCGCTCCGCGCCATACTTGTCGAACAGGCCGCGGGTCACGCCGAAGTCGCCGCCCATTTTGCCAATGTCTTCACCCAGCAGAAATACATTGGCGTCTTTGCCCATCGCCATGTCGAGGGCTTCGGTGAGCGCCTGCACGGTGGTGCGCGTGCGCCCTTTAGGAGTTGTCGCCGTCGTCATCGCTTGTCAATCTCCCATCCCACGTACACATCCTGCGTGGCCTTGGCCGGGTCGGGCATGGGTCCGTTCATTGCGAAGGCAATCCACTCTTCGATCTCGGCTTTCACCTCCGCCTCGATCTTGTCGAGGTCTGCCGCCGTGGCCGGCCCGTCGTTCAACACCTTCTGCCGCGCCATCTTGATCGCGTCGTGCTCTTCCTTCCAATACTTCACTTCGTCCGGCGGGCGGAACTCGCCGGAGAAGACGCCCTGCCAGCGCCACGTCTTGAATTCGAGGAAGTAGGGGCCTTTGCCCGCGCGGATGTATTCCACCGCCTTGCGA